>JALSGY010000022.1 GCA_026982515.1 Paracoccaceae bacterium | reverse complement strand
AGCTGCGGACCCGCTGGCTGTGGCAGGGCTGGGAAGCGGGGCCCTTCGTGTTCGACACGCCCGGGGGAACGGTGCGGCTGCACCCTCGGGCGGCCGTGCTGGCGCTGGGCGGGGCAAGCTGGCCGCGGCTGGGCTCCACCGGTGCCTGGGTGCCCTGGCTGCAGGCCCGCGGCATCAAGGTGGCCCCGTTGCGGCCCGCAAATGCCGGACTGCGGGTGGCCTGGTCCGCGCACATGAGCAAACATTTCGGCCGCCCGGTCAAGAATGTCCGGCTGACGGCGGGCAGGGCCCGCAGCCGCGGCGAGTTCGTGATCTCGAAAAACGGGCTGGAGGGCGGCGGCATCTATGCCGTCTTTGCGGCGGTGCGCGACGGCGCGCCCCTGGTGCTCGACCTGCTGCCGGAGTGGTCCCTGGCACGCGTTGAAACCGCGCTGGCCCGGCCGCGCGGCAAGGCCAGCCTGACGAATCATCTGCGCAAGGCTCTGAGGCTGGATGCGGCCAAGCTGGCGCTGTTGATGGAATTTGCCGGCCCCCGCCCGGAGCCTGACCGCCTGCCCGGCCTGCTCAAGGCGTTGCCGGTGCGCCACGAGGGGCCCGCGCCCCTGGCGGAGGCGATTTCCACGGCCGGCGGCGTATCCTGGGGCGCGGTGGACGACTCACTGATGCTGCGCGACCTGCCCGGGGTGTTCGTTGCCGGCGAGATGCTGGACTGGGAGGCGCCCACGGGCGGCTACCTGCTGACGGGCTGCCTTGCCACCGGATGGCAGGCCGGCGAAGGGGCCGCGGCCTGGCTCAGGGCCTGAGCGCCCGGGCGAAGGCCTCCCGCGCGGTGAGCCGCTCGGTGTATGCCTTCAGCACGTCCTCCACCGGGAAACCGGCACTCATCGCCCAGCGCCCGCAATGGGCGGCGATGATATCGGCGATCGTCATCTTCTCGCCCATCAGGAAGGGGCCCTCGCCCAGCCTTTCGGCAAAGCGCTCCTGGCTGCGTGCGAATTCCCATTTCAGGCTGTCCACCACCGCGGGCACGCGGTGCTCTTCGGGCAGGTAGGCGGTGTGGCGCGCCGCCATCCACAGGCAGGCATCGAATTCGTCCAGCAGGAACTGGGTGTGCGAATCCTGCCGGGCGCGCTCCAGGCTGCCGCAGGGAAAGGCAAGCCCGCCGTGACGATCGGCAAGCCAGGTCATGATGGCGGTCGAATCGGTGATCGCTGCCTCTCCACAAAGCAGCACGGGTATCTTGCCCGAGGGGTTGAGCCGCGTCACTTCCTGTGCATGGGGTCTGGCCGAGATGCGCTCGTAGGCCACCCCCAGCTCTTCGAGCAGCCAGTAGACGCGCGTGGTACGCGAACGCCTGTTTCCGATGATCCTGTACATTTTCAGCGCCTCCCCATCATGGCCAGCCGTATCAATGTGCGCTCGATGACCGCCATCTGCGGCGCCCGGGCCGACGAGCGCAGCGCCAGATCGGTCTCGACGAGCATCTGCAATGCCCTTTCCAGCCGTCCCACGCCCCATTGGCGTGCCTGTCGTTCCATGCGCTCGCGGCGCGGGCCGAAGACGGGAGGGCGCACCCGGGCGATCCCGGCAGCGATGCCATCGGGATGCGAAGCCGCCATGTGCAGGACACGGAAATGGCGGGTGGCGCCGATGCACAGGGCCACCGGCTGCACGCCCTGCCCTTCCAGCCGGCGCACCAGGGGGCCGATGTCGGCCTCGCGTGCCTCGGCCACGCAATGCAGGACATCGTCCATTGCCGCCTCGATGGTGGAGGGCGCACACGCCAGCACTTCCGCGCAGGTAACCGGCGTGGCATCCCCCAGCTTGTAGAGCGCCAGCTTTTCGAGCGTGAGGCGAAAATCGCCCGGGTCCAGCTCGCGCGAGAGAGCGACGATGTCCTGCATTGCGGCGCTGTCCACCTGTTTCAGCCCGGCCCGGACCAGTTCGGCCTCGATCTCGTCGCGGCCCGGCGGATCGTCGTAGACAGGCAGGGCATGGGCGTCGGGGTGGGTCTCGAACAGCTTGCGCAGGGGCGAACGCGCCGGAAGAGCCCCCGCCGTCACGATGATCCGGGCATCTTCCGGCTGCCAGTCGCGCAGAGCCGCGCCAATGGTTTCTGCCAGCCCGTCGCCGGCCTCCTCGACGAAGACCACGCGCAGACCGGGAAAGAAGCCCCGGGCCTTGACCGCATCGATCAGCGCGGCCCTGTCCTTGCGCAACGCGCTGGCCGGCAGACGGGTGAGGCGCATCTCCTCTTCGCCCTTCGGGCCGATCAGGGCGGCAATCACCTGCTGGCGCTTGAGCGCCACCCGCATGGCATCGGCCCCATGAATCAGCAGGCCGGCAGAAGATGGATCCGGGCGTGCCGGATAGGCGGCGGCGGCCTTGCCGGAAAGCTTCATCCCGCCCAGTCCGCGGAAGTGGCGATCAGCCGAGAGACGACCAGATCTGCCAGGATCACCATCAGTCGCGCGTAGGCGTCACGCTCGGCCGCCAGGGTGGCGATGGTCGCGTTGGTGCTGGGCGGGACGGCAAAGGTATCCACCGCGCCCACGGAATAGCCGGTGAAGGATTCGACGCGACCGGAGGTGACGATCTCTCCGCTACGCAGGTCATGCAGGGCGTAGCGCAGCTGGCCGATGAGGTTGTAGCGGATGAGCTCCTGCCGGGGGGTGACGCCAACCCCGTCCTTGCGGGTATCGAGCTGATAGGAGAGCCGGTAGCGCGGGCCCGAGGAGCGGCCGAGGCGCCTTTCCAGCTGGCGCACAAGGTCGAACTCGTTGCGGTTTTCGGGCGGGTCCACCTCCACCCCCGCGTCAAGGCCGGCCGCAGGGCCGCCGGGGGCCAGTGCGGGGGTGAAGCCGCACCCGGCCAGAGCCAGCAGCCCGGCCAGAGCCAGGCGGCGATCGCCCCTAAATGACGACATTGACGATCCTGCCCGGCACGACGATGACCTTCTTCGGCGCCCTGCCCTGCAGAGCCTTCTGCACAGCATTGTCCGCAAGCGCGCGTTTTTCAACCTCGTCCTTCGGCAGATCCTTCGCAACGGCGATTTCCGAGCGGCGCTTGCCGTTGATCTGGATCGGCAGGGTCACGGTATCGTCCACCAGCATCCTGTGGTCGGCCTTCGGCCAGGGCGCTTCGGCCACCAGCCCCTCGCCGCCCAGCAGCGCCCAGATTTCCTCGGACAGGTGGGGGGTCATTGGCGACATCAGCTGCGCGAGAACGCGCATCGCCTCACGCCGCACCGCCGCTCCCGCCTTCGACCGGGCCAGAGTGTTGGTGAAGGCGTAAAGCCGGGCAATGGCGGCATTGAAGCCGAAACTCTCGATGCCGGTCGTCACCTCGTGGATGGTGCGATGCATGGCACGGCGCAGTTCCTCGTCGCCCTCGCCCTCGCCCTCGGCGGCGGCAATCTCTTCGGCCAGGCGCCAGACCCGCGACAGATGCCTGTGGGCGGCCTCGGCGCCGGCTGCCGTCCATTCCACGTCGCGCTCGGGGGGGCTGTCGGAAAGCACGAACCAGCGTGCCGTATCGGCACCATAATGGCCGACGATGCTGACCGGATCGACGACGTTCTTCTTCGATTTCGACATCTTGGCCGAGGGAATCACCTCGACCTCCTCGCCGGTATCCTTCAGCCTCACGCCGCTTTCGACATGCTCCACCTCCTCGGGAAGGTGATAGACGGGGCGGCCGTTTTCGTCGCGCGTCATGTAGATCTCATGGGTCACCATGCCCTGGGTGAAGAGCGCATCGAAGGGCTCGATGGCCTTCTTCGGCAGATGGCCGCAGATATGCATGGCCCGGGCAAAGAAGCGCGAATACAGCAGATGCAGGATCGCGTGTTCGATGCCGCCGATATACTGATCGACGTTCATCCAGTAATCCACCTCGGCCGGGTCGGTGGGTGTCCTGGCGTGCGGCGAGGTGAAGCGGGCGTAATACCACGAACTGTCCACGAAGGTGTCCATGGTATCGGTCTCGCGCAGGGCCGGGCGGCCGCAGCGGGGGCAGGCCACCTTGCGCCAGGTGGGGTGGCGGTCCAGCGGGTTACCCGGCTTGTCGAAGCTCACGTCGTCGGGCAGCGTCACGGGAAGGTTTTCACGTTTCTCCGGCACCACGCCGCAGTCGTCGCAGTGAACCACCGGAATCGGGCAGCCCCAGAAACGCTGGCGCGAGATCCCCCAGTCGCGCAGCCGGTATCTGGTGACGCCCTTGCCGATGCCGCGCTCCTCGCAGAAGGCGATGGCGGCGTCGATCGCCTCTTCGCCGCTCATCACCTCCTTGCCGGCAACCTTCCTCACCCATTTCACCGGCTCGGATTTCGGCGGCACGAAGGCCTGCGTCTCCACCGGTCTTCCATCTTCAAGCGCCACGAAGGTGTCGATCACCGGCAGGGCGTACTTGCGGGCGAAATCCAGATCGCGCTGGTCGTGGGCGGGGCAGCCGAAGATGGCGCCGGTGCCGTAATCCATCACGATGAAATTGGCGATCCAGACCGGCAGCTCCCAGGCGGGATCGAGCGGGTGGCGCACCTTCAGCCCGGTGTCGAGGCCCTTCTTCTCGGCCTTTTCAAGTGCCTCCTCGCTGGTCGCCTGACGCCGGCACTCGGCATTGAAGGCGGCCACGTCATCGCGGGTGCCCTCAAGCGCCTTCGCCAGCGGATGATCGGGGGAGATCCCGATGAAGGAGGCCCCCATCAGGGTATCGGGACGGGTGGTGTAGACCTCGATTTCATCAAACCCGTCAAAGGGTTCGGACATATCGAAGGAAAACTGCAGCCCCCGCGAACGCCCGATCCAGTTGCGCTGCATCAGCTTGACCTTCTCGGGCCAGTCATCCAGCCCGTCGAGGGCCTCCAGCAGCTCTTCGGCGAAATCGGAGATGCGGAAGAACCACTGGGTCAGTTCGCGCCGCTCCACCGGCGCGCCCGAACGCCAGCCCTTGCCGTCGATCACCTGCTCGTTGGCCAGCACCGTGTGATCCACCGGATCCCAGTTGACGACGGCGTTCTTGCGGTAGACCAGCCCCTTCTCCATGAAGTCGATGAACATGGATTGCTGCTGGCCGTAATACTCCGGGTCGCAGGTGGCAAACTCGCGGCTCCAGTCGAGCGACCAGCCCATGGGCTTCATCTGGGCCTTCATGTCCTCGATGTTGCGGTAGGTCCAGTCCTTCGGATGGCCGCCCGAGGCCATGGCCGCGTTTTCGGCGGGCAGGCCGAAGGCATCCCAGCCCATCGGGTGCAGCACGTTGTGGCCGGTGGCCTTCTTGTAGCGCGCCACCACGTCGCCCATGGTGTAGTTGCGCACGTGCCCCATGTGGATGCGCCCCGAGGGATAGGGAAACATCTCCAGCACGTAGTACTTGGGCTTCGCCTCGTCGCGCCGTGCAGTGAAGGTGCCGGCCTCTTCCCAGGCCTTCTGCCATTTCGGTTCCAGCGTGCTGGCATCGTAACGGGGCATGTGCTGCTCCTTGGTGAAAAAACGCCGGGCAATCTGCCCGGCGCCCGTGATACCCAAGCTCGAATCGAGGGTCCAGAGCGCAGTCCCTAGCGGCCGCGCTCGGCAATCCGCAACTGGCGGGCGCGGGCAAGTATCGCATCCTCGATGGCGCGCACCGTTTCCGCGCCGGCCGGGCCGGAGCGGGTGTACAGAACCACCTTCAGCGAACGCGCATCCAGCGCCGCGTCCTGGATGAAAATCGTGGCCCGGTAGGCCCGCCCCCCGCCCGGCGGCGTGCCGTAGCCGGTCACGATCACGCCGGTAAAGGGATCGGCCGACTGCACCGGCAGGAAACCGAGCACATCAAGCGCCGCCGACCAGATATACCTGTTCACCTGGATCGTGGTAACGGGGCCTGCCGCGGCCTTGCGCCCGAACAGCCCGCGCCGCGGCGACGGACGAATGGCGGTGCTCTCCTCCAGCGACGGCGGCGTGCCGGCAGTGGCGCCCTCGGGCAGCACGTCCTCGGCCGGGGCGACGGCGGCCTTGCCGCCACCACCGAACAGCCCGCCAAGCGAGCCGATCCCGCTGCCCTGCCCGGCGCAGCCCGCCAGGACCAGCGCCGCAGACAGCAGCATTGCATTCACCGGGAATCGGTAAGACGGCATCTGGGCAACCCTCCCGCAATTGGACCTCTTGCTGGCGTAGTATCGGCTTGAAAAAGCTCTAACAAGAAATTTCGCAAACCGCCCCCGCGCCAACTGTGGCTTTGCTGCACCATCCCCGCAGACATTGCGGCGACACCGCGCCGGTTGCTTGAAATCGGCAGGCCGAAAGTTCAGAGAAATGTCCATCTGCTTAGTCCGGAAAGGCCGGGGTGAGCGCAATCATGTAAACTTTGAGGGATCACGATGAAAAAACTCATCCTCATGACTTCCGCCCTGACCTTCGTGGGCAGCGCGGCGATGGCAGAAATCACCCTGAGCGG
>JALSGY010000021.1 GCA_026982515.1 Paracoccaceae bacterium | reverse complement strand
CGCCGGTTGCACGACGTGGATCGCACCGGCTGGTGGCTGCTGCTGTGGCTGGTGCCCGTCCTCGGCTGGCTGGTCATGCTGTGGTGGACGGTGCAGCCTGGCACCCGGGGCCCGAACCGATTCGGCCCCGATCCGCTGGGCGGTGACGATGGGCCGGAAGAGGTGCGCGAGCCCTACCACCGCAGCCCGATCCCGAAGGTGAGCCGCCGGGACTGAGCCCGGGTCAGGGCCTGTCAGCCCCGGTTGTCAGTAGCTGTATTCCTCGTAGATGCGGGTCAGATCACCGTTCCACTCGCCGTGGTATTTCTCAAGCAGCTCGTCGGCCGGCACCTTGCCGCTTTCCACGCTTTCCTTCAGCGCATTGAGGAAATGGGCCTCGTCGGGGATCATGCCGTTGGCGCTGGGAATCGCCCGTGCCTTGAGGCCGCTTTCGGCGATCGCCACCGCCTCGCGGGCCAGGTCGATCATCTTCAGCCCGTTCACCTCGGCCTGCAGCGCATCCACCGAGGCCGCCACCCGCAGCGCCTCGCGGGTCTCACTGTCCCAGCCCTTCACCATGTCCCAGGCGGCATCGAGCGCGGACTGGTCATACATCAGCCCCACCCAGAAGGCCGGAAGCGCGCACAGACGCCGCCACGGGCCG
Source organism: Paracoccaceae bacterium (assembly GCA_026982515.1). GTDB lineage: Bacteria > Pseudomonadota > Alphaproteobacteria > Rhodobacterales > Rhodobacteraceae > S012-89. The sequence continues at coordinate 5,808 of JALSGY010000021.1, read as the reverse complement.
CCATCGGCGCCGCGCATCTCGATGAACTGCTTGAGCCGGGCCTCGGGAAAGATGGTTGTCAGGTGATCGGCCCAGTCCGAAAGCGTGGGCGTCTCGCCGGGCAGGGCCGGCAGCCGTCCTTCGAGGAAATCGCGGAAGGACTGGCCCAGGGCATCGATATACTTGCCGTCGCGATAGACGAAATACATCGGCACATCGAGTGCGTACTGCACCCAGCGCTCGAAGCCGAAGCCCTCTTCGAAGACGAAGGGCAGCATGCCGGTGCGGGCCGGATCCAGATCGCGCCAGATGCGCGAGCGCCAGGACTTGAAGCCGGTGGGCCGGCCCTCGAAGAAGGGCGAGTTGGCGAACAGCGCCGTGGCCACCGGCTGCAGCGCCAGCGCCACCCGCATCTTCTGCACCATGTCGGCCTCTGAGCCGAAATCGAGATTCACCTGCACGGTGCAGGTGCGGTACATCATCTGCGTGCCGTGGGTGCCGACCTTCGCCATGTAGCCGGTCATCAGCCTGTATCGGCCCTTGGGCATCACCGGCATGTCCTCGTGGCGCCAGATCGGCGCCGCGCCCAGCCCGATGAAACCGACGCCCACCTTGTCGGCCACCGACTGCACGTCGCGCAGGTGCCAGTTCACCTCGTCGCAGGTTTCGTGGATGCACACCAGCGGGGCGCCGGAAAGCTCCAGCTGGCCGCCGGGCTCCAGGCTGATGTTGGCTCCATCCTTCTCCAGCCCGATGATGTTGTCGCCCTCGTAAAGCGGCGACCAGCCGAAATCGTCGCGCAGCCCCTCCAGAATGGCCCGGACCGAGCGCTCGCCCTCATAGGGCAGCGGACGCAGCGTATCCTTGCAATAACCGAATTTCTCGTGCTCGGTCCCGATGCGCCACTGCTCCTTCGGCTTGCAGCCCTGCGCAAGGTACTCGGCAAGCTGATCGATGCTTTCGATCGGCCCGCCGCCGGATTGAGGGATGGACATTTACGCGCTCCGGCCGTTCTTGCCTCAGATCGGGCAAGACTTCGTTCGTTTGCGCGGCGAAGTCAATGCAGGGCGAGGCTCTTTGCCTGCCAGATCACCACCCTTGCAGGGGGCGGACGCTTGATATGGGCCAGCATCCGTTCCGTCTGCAGGCCTTCGAGGTTGGAGAACACGTCGAACAGCGCCTCGGCACCTTCGGCGTTGGTGGGAATGCGCAGCGGCATGGCGCCGGGCGCATGAAGAACCCACTCCGATACCGGCCTTGCCAGCGGATCGAGTTCCACCCTGACCAGCTCGGCGATCACCACCGACCCACCCTCGTAGGGGCCGAAATAGGTCACCTGGCCCTCGTCCACATGCACCAGCCCGCGGCCGCCCTGCGCGTTGCGAAAGCGCGAGCGCTGGATGCCCGCGAACACCAGCATCGCCCCGGCAATGGCCAGCGAGGTGCCGAGGATCTGCATGAAACCAAGACCGTTGATCGCCCAGTAGAGGCCGAGCAGGGATACCGCGATGCCGATGATCGCTTCTCGAAACCGCCAGATTGCCTGCCTGAGTTCGGGGCGGATGAAGGTCATGTCTCCTCGTCTCCCGGTATCGTGCCGCATGGCCGACCGTGCCGCACGGCGTTGCCTTGCAAGCATTCGTTCTGAGCGTGGCCAATTTATGTCATTTTCTTTGGAATTTTGCGACCCGCCAGGCCGAAAACCCGATTTGAGCGGAGCCTTGCCGGCCGCCTCAGGAGGGCTTCCAGTCCCCCAGGGCGGCCTGCCACAGGGTCAGGGCGGCGACGGCGGCGGTGTCGGCACGCAGGATCCGCGGGCCGAGGCTGAGGGCGGTAACATTGGGCATGGTCCGGATCCGGGCCCGTTCGGCCTGAGAAAATCCGCCCTCCGGGCCGATCAGAACCGCCCAGGGGCCGGGCCGGGCCTGCGCCAGCCGCGGCCCGCCGCCCACAAGATCCTCGTCGCAGAACAGGATCTGCCGCTCGGCGGGCCATGTCTCCAGCAGCCTGTCCAGCTTCTGCAACTCCTCCACCTGGGGCACGAAGGTGCCGCCGCACTGCTCAGCCGCCTCGATGGCGTGGGCCTGCAGCCTCTCGCGGCGGATCCGCTCGGCATTGGTGAAGGCGGTCTGCACCGGCACGATCCGTGCCGCGCCCAGCTCGGCCGCCTTCTCGACGATGAAATCGGTGCGCGCCTTCCTGATCGGGGCGAAGAGCAGCCACAGATCGGGCGGCTCCTGCAAGGGGCGGGTCTGGTGCAGGCACACAAGCTCACCCGATCGCTTGCCCGCCTGCGCCACCTGCGCCAGAAACTCCCCCTCGCGGCCGTTGAACACCAGCAACTCCGCACCCGGCCCCAGCCGCATCACGGAAAAAAGATAATGCGCCTGATCGCGGTCGAGCGGAACCGATTGCCCCTCCCCGAGCGGGTGATCTACATAGAGCCTGACTTTCGCACCTGCCATGAGGCCACATTATGACCGCTACCGGAAAGACGCCAGAGACCGAAGGGCAGGTTTCCGATGCGGTCGGCAACTGGGTGGACAGGCTGGCGCCCGGATGGGCCCGCCCCTACCTGCGCCTGTCACGGGCCGACCGGCCCATCGGCACCTGGCTGCTACTGATCCCCTGCTGGTGGGGCGTGCTTCTGGCGGCTGCGCGGCAAGGCTCCTTCGGGCTGGCAGAGCTGTGGATCATGGCCGGTTCGGCCATGGGCGCGTTTCTCATGCGCGGGGCCGGCTGCACCTGGAACGACATCACCGACCGCGAGATCGACGCCCGGGTGGCGCGCACCCGTTCGCGGCCGCTTCCCTCGGGGCAGGTCACCTTGGCGCAGGCCGCGGGCTGGATGGTGCTGCAGGCGCTGGCGGCCTTCGCGATTCTGCTCACCTTCAACCCGGCGGCGGTGGCGCTGGGGGTTTCGTCGCTGGTGCTGGTGGCGATCTACCCCTTCGCCAAGCGCTTTACCTGGTGGCCGCAGCTGTTCCTCGGGCTGGCCTTCAACTGGGGGGCGCTGCTGGCCTGGACGGCGGTGACCGGCCGGCTGGAATGGCCGGCGGTGGCGCTTTATGCTTCGGGGATTGCCTGGACGCTGTTCTACGACACCATCTACGCCCATCAGGACAAGGACGACGATGCGCTGATCGGGGTGAAATCCACCGCCCGGCTGTTCGGAGAGAATACCCGCCCGTGGCTGCGCGGCTTCATGGTGGCGGCCGTGCTGCTGATGACGCTGGCGGTGATCGGGGCGCTCTCGGATGAACGACGCGTGCTGGCGCTGGTGGTGGCGCTCGGCGCACCCTGGGCCTTCGGCTGGCACATGACGTGGCAGAACCGCTCGCTTGACATCAACGACCCGGAAAACTGCCTGCGGCTGTTTCGCTCCAACCGCGATGCGGGGCTGCTTGCTGCGCTGTTTCTTGCCGCCGCGGTATTCCTGTGATTGCGGCCTGCCGCAGCAATGCATAAGAACAGGCAAATCCTGCGGCTGCGGCACGGAACCACCTGATGCGTCTGGCAAACATCCTTCCTGTTTTCACGGCTCTGGTGCTGGGCGGCGTGCTGTCGCTGGCAACCGCACTGGTGGCGGCGAACATCGTCGAGAAGCGCTCACGCGAGGATGTCACGCGCATTCTGGGGCTCAACGGCCAGGACTGGGTGCAGGTCGAAGCCGACGGGCTGCAGATCACGCTCACCGGCACCGCGCCGGACGAGGCGACCCGCTTCAAGGCGCTCAGCCTGGCCGGAACGGTCGTCGATTCCTCTCGGGTCAACGACATGATGGAGGTGGCCGAAAGCGCGGGGCTGACGCCGCCCCGCTTCTCGGTCGAGATCCTGCGCAACGATGCCGGCATTTCGCTGATCGGACTGATCCCGGCCGGGATGGACCGCGAAACGGTCATCTCCTCGGTGCGCGGCATCGCCGAGGGGGTCAGGGTGACAGACCTGCTGGACGTGGCCGACTACCCCGTCCCCGAGGGCTGGGACACGGCCCTGTCCTACGGGCTGGGAGCGCTGGCCGACCTGCCGAAATCGAAAATTTCCGTCTCGGCCGGCCGCGTCGAGGTGATCGCCATTTCTGGCAGCGCCGAAGAGAAGCGCCGCCTTGAAGCCGAGCTGGGGGGCCGCGCGCCCGCTTCGCTGGATGTGACGCTTGAAATCTCTGCCCCGCGGCCCGTCATCACCCCCTACACGCTGCGCTTCCTGATCGACGAGGGGGGCGCGCGCTTCGATGCCTGTACCACCGATACGGAGGAAGGGCGCGAAAGGATACTCGCCGCCGCCCGGGCCGCCGGGATCATGGGTGAGGCCGGCTGCACCATCGGGCTGGGCTCGCCCAGTCCGCGCTGGGACGAGGCGGTGATCGCCGCCATCGGCAGGCTGGCCGAGATGGGCGGGGGCACGCTCACCTTCGTCGATGCCGACATTACGCTGGTGGCCCCGCCCGACACGCCGCAAGAGGTGTTCGATCGCACCATCGGAAGGCTTGAGGCGGAATTACCCGAAGCGTTCTCGCTGAACGCCTCCATCGCCCCGCCGCCCAAGACAGACCCGAGGGCCAGCGACGGCCCGCCCGAATTCATCGCCACCCGCAGCCCCGAAGGGCTGGTACAGCTGCGCGGCCGCATCCCCGACGAGCGCACCCGGCGCGCCATCGAAAGCTTCGCCAGGGCACGTTTCGGCAGCGCCATGGTGGACGGCGCCATGCGGCTTGACGAAACCCTGCCCGAAGGCTGGCCGGTGCGGGTTCTGGCCTCGCTCGATGCGCTGGCGCTGCTGCGCAACGGCGCGGTGGTAATGCGGCCCGATTTTCTGGAAATCAGGGGGGTCACCGGCAATCCCGACGCCAAGGCGCAGATTACCCGCCTGCTTTCGGACAAGCTTGGCGAATCGGAGCATTACCGCATCTCGGTGGACTACCGCGAAGCGCTTGCTCCCGTTGCCGCCCTGCCCAGCCCCGAAGAATGCGTGGAACGGATCAACGCGGTAATCCGCGAACAGAAGATCACCTTCGCCCCCGGTTCGACCGAGATCGACCGCGAGGCGCGCCAGACCATCGACAGGATCGCCGAGATCATGAAGGACTGCACCGAGGTGCCCATGGAAGTGGCCGGCCATACCGACAGCCAGGGGCGCGAATCGATGAACCTCGGCCTCAGCCAGAGCCGCGCCGAGGCGGTGGTGAACGCCCTGCTGGCCCGGCGGGTCCTGACCTCGAACCTGCGCGCCCGGGGCTATGGCGAATCGCGGCCGATCGCCGACAATTCCACCGAAGAGGGCCGCGAGGCGAACCGGCGCATCGAATTCCGGCTGATCGGGCCGGACGAGGCGGAAGAGCCCCCCACCCCGGCAGAGCCGGAGGCTGCCGAAGCGCCGCACGAGGCGGGCACCCCGCACCAGGAACCGGCCCCGACCCCGCAAGCGGAGCATGCCGATGAACAGAACTGAATTCATTTTCGCCGCCGCGGTCGTCCTGTTCGCGGCCTTCCTGCTGGGCTGGTTCTCCTACTGGCTGGTACACCGGTTCCTGCGGGTATCGGAATCGGAGGACATGGGAGAGCTGGACAGGATGGCCCAGCAGCTGCACGAGGCCGAAGAGCAGCGCGACCAGGCGGTGGCCTATTTCCAGCAGCGCCAGGCAGAGCTGGAAAACCGGCTGGCCCAGACCGAGGCAGAGCTGCGCGCCGCCATGGACGGGCTGCGCGATGCCCGCCAGGAGGCCGAGGAGTTGCGCGCCTATATCGAGCGCAACAGCGGCACCTGAGCTACCAGCGCTTCAGCGCGTCTTCGTCCTCGTCCTTCGCGACCACCCACTCGGCCCCGGAGGAT
>JALSGY010000020.1 GCA_026982515.1 Paracoccaceae bacterium | reverse complement strand
CATCGATCTGCATCACGTCAGAGACGGCCTCCTGCACCGGCGGGCGCAGGAGCGGCAGCTTGCCCTTCTGGGTGATTTCCAGGTAATCGACGATCGCCCCCATGGCCGAAAGCTGGGCGCGGGAGAACTGGCCGAAACCTTCCAGCGAGGAGACGCCGAACAGCCGGCACAGCCGCCCGGTGGCAGCGGTGCTGTCGAAGCTGGCCCGGGCCAGCGGGGTGAGGGCGAGGTTGAAATCAGTCACTAAATCGGTGAAATCAGCCTCTTTTGCTTCCGAGACCAGCAGCTCGCGCGGGCCGAGGCGAGCCAGCTCCGGCCCCAGCCGCACCACCGGGCAGGCCATCACCCGGAAGGCGCCGGTGGAGATGTCCACCCAGGCCAGGGCCGCATCACCGCGCACTTCTGCGAAGGCGGCCAGAAAATTGTGCCGCCGCGCGTCGAGCAGGGATTCTTCCGTCAGGGTGCCGGGGGTAACCAGCCGCACCACGCCGCGCCGGACCACCGCCTTGGAGCCGCGCTTCTTCGCTTCGGCCGGGTCTTCCAGCTGTTCGCAGACGGCGACGCGAAAGCCCTTGCGGATCAGCGTCAGCAGGTAGCTCTCGGCCGAATGCACCGGCACGCCGCACATCGGGATGTCCTGGCCCAGGTGCTTGCCGCGCTTGGTCAGTGCGATGTCCAGCGCCTGAGCCGCGGCGACGGCATCGTCGAAGAACATCTCGTAGAAATCGCCCATCCGGTAGAACAGCAGGGCGTCACGGTGCTGCTGCTTGATTTCCAGATATTGCGCCATCATCGGCGTGACGGATGCGTTGGCGGCTGTCATGGCTCCCCCGGGCGGTGTTGGCAGAACATACAAAGCCCCGATTCCGGGGAAAAGACGAAATGACGGAACTTGTTGAGCCCGCCCCGGCAGGGCAGTATCACGGGCAGGCACGCAACTGGGCAGGATCAGCATGTCAGGACCGAAATTCACCCGAGAAGAGGCGCTGGCCTTTCACATGAAGCCCCATCCGGGCAAGTTCGACGTCACGCCCTCGGTGCCGATGGCCACCCAGCGCGATCTGTCGCTGGCCTACAGCCCCGGGGTGGCGGTGCCCTGCGAGGAAATCGCCGCGGCGCCGGAAACCGCCTATGATTACACCAACAAGGGCAATCTGGTGGCGGTGATCTCCAACGGCTCGGCAGTGCTGGGGCTGGGCAATCTCGGGGCGCTTGCCTCCAAGCCGGTGATGGAGGGCAAGGCGGTGCTGTTCAAGCGCTTTGCCGATGTCAACTCCATCGACATAGAGCTGGATACCTCCGACCCGGAGGAATTCATCTGCGCGGTGCGGGCCATGGCGCCGACCTTCGGGGGCATCAACCTGGAGGATATCAAGGCGCCCGAGTGTTTCATCATCGAGCAGCAGCTCAAGGAGCAGCTCGACATTCCCGTTTTCCACGACGACCAGCACGGCACCGCGGTGATCTGCGCGGCCGGGCTGATCAATGCGCTGCATCTTTCCGGAAAGAAGCTGGAGGAGTGCAAGATCGTGCTCAACGGCGCCGGCGCGGCGGGGATCGCCTGCCTGGAGCTGATCAAGGCGATGGGCGCCCGCCACGAAAACTGCATCATGTGCGACACCAAGGGCGTGATCTACAAGGGCCGCAAGGAGGGCATGAACCAGTGGAAATCGGCCCATGCGGTCGAAACCGATGCCCGCACGCTGGAAGACGCGATGAAGGGGGCGGACGTGTTTCTGGGGGTGTCGGCCAAGGGGGCGGTGACGCCCGAGATGGTGGCCTCCATGGCGCCCGATCCGGTGATCTTCGCCATGGCCAACCCCGATCCGGAGATCACCCCCGAAGAGGCGCGCGCGGTGCGCGAAGATGCCATCATCGCCACCGGGCGCTCGGACTACCCCAACCAGGTGAACAACGTGCTGGGTTTTCCCTACCTGTTTCGGGGTGCGCTGGATATCCATGCGCGCGCGATCAACGACGAGATGAAGATCGCCTGTGCCCGGGCCCTGGCCGAGCTGGCGCGCGAGGATGTGCCCGACGAGGTGGCGCTGGCCTACGGGCGCAAATGGGCCTTCGGGCGCGATTACATCATCCCCACGCCATTCGACCCGCGGCTGATCCACCGGATCCCGCCTGCCGTGGCCCAGGCCGGGATGGATACCGGCGTGGCGCGTCGTCCGATCATCGACATGGAGGGGTACCGGCTTTCGCTGCAGGCGCGGATGGATCCCACCGCCTCGATCCTGCAGGGGCTGAACGCCCGCGCCCGCGCCGCCCAGGCACGGATGATCTTTGCCGAAGGCGACGATCCGCGGGTGCTCAAGGCCGCAGTCGCCTACCAGCGCGGCGGTTTCGGCCATGCGCTGGTGGTGGGTCGGGAAAATGACGTGAAGGCCAAGCTTGAGGCCGAAGGGCTGGGTGACGCGGTTTCCGAGCTGGAGGTCGTGAACGCGGCCAATACGAAATATCTCAATGAATACAAGGATTTCCTTTACAAGCGCCTGCAACGCAGGGGCTTTGACCGGCAGGATATTCACCGCCTTGCCGCACGGGACCGGCACGTGTTCGCTGCGTTGATGCTGGCCCATGGCCATGGCGATGCCCTGGTGACGGGGGCCACGCGCAAATCGGCCCATGTGCTTGACCTTGTGAACCACGTTTTCGATGCCCGGGCCGAGGACGGCGCGGTCGGCGTGACGGCGCTGCTGCACAAGGGGCGGATCGTGTTCATCGCCGATACGCTGGTGCACGAGTGGCCAGACGAGGAAGATCTGGCCGATATCGCCATCCGCGCCGCGGAGGTGGCCCGCGGAATGGGGCTGGAGCCGCGCGTCGCCTTCCTCAGCTTCTCGACCTTCGGATATCCGGTCAGTGAGCGGGCGGTGAAGATGCACGTGGCCTCCCAGGTGCTGGATGCCCGCGGCGTGACCTTCGAGTATGACGGCGAAATGACGGCGGATGTGGCGCTCAACCCCGATGTGATGGCCCAGTATCCGTTCTGCCGCCTGTCGGGGCCGGCAAATGTGCTGGTGGTGCCGGCGCGGCACTCGGCCTCGATTTCCGTCAAGCTGATGCAGGAAATGGCGGGGGCCACGGTGATCGGGCCGATTCTCGCCGGGGTCAACCGGCCGATTCAGCTGTGCTCAACCGTGGCCACGGTGAACGATATCCTGAACATGGCGGTGATCGCTGCCTGTGGCCTGGGGCAGACGGGCTGAGGGCCGAATCTCCCTGTATCAGAGACTGATATGCAGCCTGTGCAGGTTGGAGCTGCTGGAGCTGTAATCCATGCTGTCGCGCGGATGCGCCCCGGGTTGCGCCAGCTGGAAGAAAAGCCCGAGGGCAATGGCAAGAACAAGCAATGCCGGCCTGAGATGTGGACTGAGCATGACGGTCTCCCTGGTGGCCCATGATGCGCAGGGCCCGGGTGCAGGCAAGCGCGGGGCGCGGCACCTCACGCGGCCTTGATCGGATGTGACCGGCCCGGGCCGGTCAGCGCAGGTTGGCGGCCAGCCTGTCGGTGATGCGCACCAGTTCGGCGCTGATGCCCGGCTCCGAGAGGGCATGGCCGGCGCGAGGCACCATGTGGATCTCGGAGGCGGGCCAGCGGCGGTGCACCCGCACGGCCGAGGCCGGAGGGCAGATCATGTCGTAGCGACCCTGGACGATGTCGCCGGGGATGTGGGCGATGCGGTCCATGTCGCGCAGGATCTGGCCGTCTTCCTCGAGAAAGCCGTTGTTGATGAAATAGTGATTCTCCAGCCGGGCGAAAGCGCGGGCGTAATCGGCCGGGCTGTCACCGCCATGGCCATCATTGGCCACCGAGGCCAGGGCGTTTTCCCAGCTGGCCCAGGCCCGGGCGAAACGGGTTTCCACCGCCCGGTCGCCGGAGAACAGCCGGCGGTGGTAGGCCGCGATCAGATCGTCATGTTCGCTTTGCGGAATCAGGCCGGTGAAGTGGTGCCACAGTTCCGGCCAGAAGCGGCCGGCCCCGCCGCCATAGAACCAGTCCAGTTCCTCCCGCATCATCAGGAAGACGCCGCGCAGCACCAGATGCAGGGCGCGGTCGGGGTGGGTCTGGGCATAGACGAGGGAAAGCGTCGCCCCCCAGCTGCCGCCGAATACCACCCATCTGTCGATGCCGAGGGTGGTGCGGATGCGCTCTATGTCGGCCACCAGGTGCCATGTGGTGTTGGCCTCGACGCTGGCATGCGGGCGCGAACGGCCGCAGCCGCGCTGATCGAACAGGATGATGCGGAAATGCCGGGGATCGAAATAGCGGCGCATGGCGGGGCTGCAGCCGCCGCCGGGGCCCCCGTGAAGCACCACGACCGGCAGGCCCTCGGGGTTGCCGCTCTGCTCGACATAGAGGGTGTGGCCATCGCCCACGTCCAGCATGCGCTGGTCGAAAGGCTCGATCGGCGGATACAAAAACTGCGCTGCGCTCTTATGGCCTGCTGTTCTGTCCATCTGGTTCCATATATACCTCAACTAGGCGCCCGGCCACGGGCACCCGCCTGAAATGATGCGATGGGGCAGCAAATGCAAGCCGCGACCAGTACAGTTGACCCGGCCGAGGTGGCCAAGTTCGAGGCCATGGCCGCCGAATGGTGGGATCCGAAGGGCAAGTTCAAGCCGCTGCACATGCTCAACCCGTGCCGGCTGGATTACATCACCACCCAGATCGCTGCCGAGTACGGCCGTGATCTTTCGCAGGCCGCGCCCTTCGCCGGGTTGCGCATCGTGGATATCGGCTGCGGCGGCGGCCTGCTGGCCGAGCCGATGGCGCGGCTGGGCGCCGAGGTCGTGGGCGCCGATGCGGCCGAGGGCAACATCCCGGTGGCGCAGATCCATGCCCGCCAGTCGGGGCTGGAGATCGACTATCGCCACACCACCGCCGAGGCGCTGGCCGCCGCGGGGGAGCAGTTCGACGTTGTGCTGAACATGGAGGTGGTCGAGCACGTGCCCGACCCGCTGGAATTTCTCCGTGCCTGCCGCGCCCTGGCAAGGCCGGGGGGGATGATGATCTGCTCGACCATCAACCGCAATGCCAGGAGCTTTGCCGTGGCCATCGTGGGGGCCGAGCTGGTGATGCGCTGGCTGCCGCGCGGCACCCATGACTGGAACAGGTTCATCACCCCTGACGAGCTGTTCGACCTCCTGCGCCGGGCCGGGATGGAGCCGGTGGATCGCAAGGGCTTCGTCTTCAATCCGCTGTCATGGAGCTGGTCGATCTCGGAGCGGGATCTTTCGGTAAACTATGTCACCACCAGCATTCGCCCGGATCGCGCCTGATCGCGCCTGTCCCCGGGATGCGAGGCCGATCAGCCGCGGTTGTTCAGCCGCAGGCGCATTTCGCGCAGAACCGGCAGGGCGGCGCGCACCTTTTCGGCGCCGATCGCCTCGACCACCTCGCCGATCACCGGGGTGATGGCGGCCAGGGCCGCATCGCGGGCGCGCAGGCCGGCGGGGCTGATCGCCACGAACTTGCGCCGGGCGTCGTCCCAGTCGGGGCGGATGTGGATATGGCCGGCGATTTCCAGCTTGTGCAGGGTATTGGTCATCGCGCCGCGGGTGACGTTGAAGGTTCGTGCCAGCTGTGCGGGGGTGCGTTCCTCATGCAGGCGGGCGAGGTGGTTGAGCACCGAAAAATGGCTGATCTCCATGCCCTTGGGCAGGGCGCGGGTCAGCCGGGCACGGGCCAGCTGATCGACCATGAAGATCTCGCTGAACAGCGAAACGGCGAGGGATTCGTGCGAATCTCTCATGCCGGGCCCTCGAACGGACGATCGTGAGTCAGGGCGGGCACGCGGTTGCGGGCCGCCTCCACCTGAGAAAGATCGAGATCGACGAAGTTCACCCCGGGGGCGGTGCCGGCATCGAGCAGCACCTCGCCCCAGGGGGCGACGGCCATGGCGTGGCCGTAGGTGCGGCGCGTCTTGCCGTCCTGCGCGGCGTGGGTGCCGGTCTGGGCCGGCGCGAGGACGAAACAGCCGGTCTCGATGGCGCGGGCGCGCAGGAGGACCTCCCAGTGGGCCGCGCCGGTGACGGGCGAGAAGGCCGCCGGCACGGTGAGAATCTGCGCCCCGGCCCTGGCCAGGGCGCGGTGGAGATGGGGAAAGCGCACATCGTAGCAGACCGTCATGCCGATGGTGGCGAAATCGGCCTTTCCCAGCACCGCACGGCTGCCGGGGCGGAAGGCGGCCGATTCGCGGAAGGTTTCCTCCTTCGTCACCTGCACGTCGAACATGTGGATCTTGTCATACCGCGCCACGATTTCGCCGGCGGGTGAGATCAGGAAGGAGCGGTTGGCGAAACGGCCGTCGGGATCATCGGTTTTCAGCGCCAGCGAACCGATGAGCAGCCAAACACCGAGGGCCGCAACCTCCTCGCGCAGGCTTTGCAGGGTGGGGTCGTCCTCTTCGTGGCGCAGCACCTTTTGCTGGTGGGCG
>JALSGY010000019.1 GCA_026982515.1 Paracoccaceae bacterium | reverse complement strand
CACCTCGCCCAGCCCGGTGATCCGGCCAAGCAGGCTCACCTTCTCGTCGGGCTGGCAGGTCAGCTCTACCGAATGGCCGTTGACCCGCTGCCCGCCCAGACGCGCGGCGACCTCCTCGACGTTTTCGCCGGTGGTGGTAACGGATACCCTGATCGGCAGATGGGCGGCCCGGCGCAGGCTGGCCAGATCGTCATTGGCCACCAGCCGGCCCTGCGAGAGGATGGCGATGCGATCGGTGCTGGTCTCCAGCTCCGTCAGGGCGTGCGAAGACAACAGCACCGCGGTGCCGGCGGCGGAAAGCTCGTGAACGATCTCGTAGAAATCGTGACGCGAAACCGGGTCCAGCCCGCTGGTGGGCTCGTCCAGAAGCGCCAGTTTCGGCTGCCCCAGCAACGCCTGCGCCAGACCGATGCGCTGACGCATCCCCTTGGAGTAGGTGCGGATGCGCCGGTCGGCGGCCGGTCCCAGTCCGACGCGTTCCAGCAGATCGTCGGCCACCCGGGCCGGCACCGATTTCAGCCGCGCGAAATGGCGCAGCTGCTCGCGCCCCGTCAGTGATCCGTGAAAGGCAACATTCTCGGGCAGAAAGCCGGTATGTCGCCGCGCATGGCGGGTGCCCGGGGTGGTGCCGAGTATCTCGATCCGCCCCGAAGTGAGCGGGGTCAGCCCGAGGATCATCCGCATCATGGTGGTCTTGCCCGCCCCGTTGTGGCCCAGAAGCGCCACCCGCTCGCCCGGCTCCACGCTCAGGCTCACGTCATTCACCGAGACAAGCTCTCCAAACCGCTTGACCACATGTTCCAGTTTCAAAGCTGTCATTGCCGCCCCTCCCAGGGTCTGATTTCAGGGTCGACCGGCTGCATCAGCGGGAAGCGATCAATCACCCCGCCCGGCAGGAGCGCCGGGAATGCCGACTGCGACCATCTTATCAGCTGCACCGCCGGCGAGCCCAGCAGCGCCCTGGCCGCCGGCTGGGTCCACAGCACCCGGTCCATGATGTCGTTGGGCCGGTAGGCGGTGTCGGCGATGCCGTTGCCGTCGAGATCGAAGCTAGCATGATCCGACCAGTAGTTGCCGCGGCCGTCGGCGCTCCACTCCACCCATTTGGTGCCCACATATTTCACCTGGGTGCGGTTGTTGATGAAGGCATTGCCGGTGATCAGGTTGCGCTCGGAGCCGGCGGTGAAGTGGATGCCCGTATCGCAGCCCTCGAAGCGATTGCCTTCCAGAACGTTGCGATGAGCATTGTAGATGAAGACGCATTTCTCGGCCGTGCGTTCGATACGGTTGCCGGTGATGCGGCTGCTGTTGGTGTAGTTGAGCATGAGACCGTAGTCACGATCATCGCGCGAAAGGTTGCCGCGGATCTCCACGTTATTGGAGAACATCACCGCATAGCCCAGATGATTGCCGATCGAGACATTCCCGGCCACCACGCTGTCATGGGCATACATGTAATGCACGGCGAAGCGCAGATCCCGGAAGCGGTTGCCGGAAAACTCGTTTTCCCTCGAGGCGTTGACGAAGATCCCGTCGCGGCCCCAGCGGATATCGTTGCCGATGACACGGGTGCCCGGCGCGTTCCACACATAAACCCCGTTGCCGCGGTCGTTCATGCGTTCGTCCTGCCGGCCTTCGATGATGTTGGCGCGCACCAGCGCGTCCGCAGCGCCCTGCACGTTCACGCCCACCAGATTTCCGACAAGGCGGTTGTTCTCCACCAGCGCCCGTGCGGCGGTCTGCTCTAGGTTGACACCCGCGTCCTTCCCGTCCGAGCCCGACCCCCTGATCGTCAACCCGCGAACCACCACATCGGCGGCCCGCACGGTGATCACCGAACCGGTGCCGTTACCCTCGATCACCGCGTTGCCGCCGCCGTCGAGGGTCAGCGGGGCCGAAATCGTGATCGGCCCCGCGTGGATGCCGGGCGACAGGCGGAGGACATCTCCCGCCTGCGCCCTGCTCAGGGCCCCGGCAAGCGCCCCCGGTTCCGCCGGCACGATGATCTCGGCGGCCAGGGCAAGGGGAACCCTGACCAGGATCATCAACACAAGCAGAACGGACAGGCGCATTGCCGGAACTCCCTTTGCAACCTTACGCCGGCTCGACCAGCATCCGGCCGCGCATCTCCAGGTGCAGCGCGTGGCAGAACCACTGGCAATAGAACCAGTGAACACCCGGACGGTCCGCCGTGAAGGTGACCGAGGCCGTGGCCTGCGGCGCGATCTCAAAGGCGATGCCGTAGTTGGTCAGCGTGAAGCCGTGGGTCAGATCGTCCACGTCATCGATGTTGGTGATGTAGACGGTCACCTCGTCGCCTTCCTTCACCGTGAACTTCTCAAGCCCGAACACCGGCGCCTGCGAGGTCATGTAGACCCTCACCTTGTTGCCGTCGCGGATCACCGTGTTGTCGTTTTCCAGATCAACGCCGTCGGCCTTGGCCTGGGCCACGGCATCGGCGAAGAACGGATCGTTGCGATCCCACACGGTGCGCGGGTTCACCTTGGAGCGGTGCACGATGATGCTGTCGTGCGGCTCGGCGAAGATGGCACTGTCATGGACCACCTCCATCTCGTTGCCGGTGATGTCGATCAGCTGTTCGTTCTCGGCCTTCAGCGGACCCACGTTGAGGAACCGGTCCTTGGAGAACTTGTTCATCGACACCAGCCACTTGCCGTCGGCTTCCCTGGTTTCACCCATGGAGGTCGAGTTGTGGCCCGGCTGGTACATCACGTCCACCTTCGAGACGATCGGATCGACATCCTCGCCCGCATAGGCGCGGATCGCCTTGTCGATGTCCCACTTCACCACCTGGCTGTCGAGGAACAGCGTGGTGTAGGCAAAGCCCTTGCCGTCAAATGCGGTATGAAGCGGGCCGAGGCCCAGCTCGGGTTCGGCCACCACGGCCGAGCGCGGATCGGCGTTGTCCTTGAACAGCGCATCCACCTTGCGCACGTCGATCACCGAGACGGTGGGCGACAGCTTGCCGTTGATCATGATGTAGTTGCCGTCGGGCGAGGCGTTGACGCCGTGGGGCGAGTTCGGGATCGGCACATAACGGGTATATTTCGACCCCTTGCGCCCATCGAGAACCTTCACGCCGTTGATCACCTCGTAGTCGCCCGCGGCCACGCCAGCCTCGATCGCCTTGAGGTCGAAGATCACGCAGTGGTCCAGCTCGCTGGCCATCATCTCCTCGAGATTCATCCCCATCTCGGAGTTGTAGCTCGAGGCGAAGGCATACTTGCCCTGATAGTCGGCATCGACGTTGTCGAGGTTGCCGCTGACGATCACCTGCCAGGCGATCTCCATGGTGTCGCCGTCGATCGCGGTGAAGACCGAGACATACTTGTCCGGCTCGTCCAGGATCGACCCGTCGTTGATCAGCGGCGCCTCGTGCTCGGCATTGGCGAACACGTAGCCGGTGCGCGGATATTTCTGCGGACGCAGACCGTGAATCGAGTTCGCGTTGGGGATCTCGATGATCTTGTCGCACTTCATCACGTCGCAACGCACCCGGGCCACGCGGGTGTTGGCCTTGTCGTTCATGAACAGGTAGCGCCCGTCATAGGTGCCATCGGTGAACGACATGTGCGGGTGGTGCAGGTCGCCGTTGTCATAGGTGACCTTGCCCTGCCTGGCCAGGAACTGCCTGGTTTCCTCGGTCAATCCTTCGGTCAGGATCTTGAGAGATTCATTGGTCTGCCCCCAGCCGGTGGCCGAATCGCGGTTGAAGATCGGCACCCGCATCAGCTCACGCATCGAGGGAACGCCGAGAATGCGCAGCTCGCCGGTCTGGCCCGAAGACCAGAAGCCGTAGTACTCGTCCAGCTCGCCCGGCTCGACGCTGGCCTTGTTTCCGGCAGCCGCAGCAGGCAAGGCGGTCGAGCCAAGCAGCGCCGCGCCGGTGCCGCCGGCGGCGGCAATCGTGCCGGCAAGGACAAGCCCCTTGCCCGGTCCGGTCAGGACATCACGCCGTGTGATGCCTTCGTTCTTGCGTGTTTCATCAGTCATTTCAGCTCTCCTTCTTGGCTGCCAATGAGTTGGGATGACCCGTGAGACGGTCCAGCATGGCGCCGGAGCGCGCCGTGCTGCGGGCCGCTTGTTCCCGCCGTTTCAGCTTCCTGATCACGACGGGGCACTTCCTGCTGTCCTGGTAACGCACCTGGCAGTGCAGACAGGACAGGCATTCGTTGGGGTTGATCTCTCCTGTGGGGTGAATGGCCTGCACGAAACACTCGTTGGCGCAGATCTGGCAGGGATTGCCGCATTCGCGGTAGCGCTTGAGCCAGTCGAACATCCGCATCCGCCCGGGTATCGCCAGCGCCGCCCCCAGTGGGCAGAGATAGCGGCAGTAGAAGCGTTCGATGAACAGCCCCGCCACCAGCAGCAGAACAACGTAAAGCACGAAGGGCCAGGCGCGGGCGAACTTGAGGATGATCGCCGTCTTGAAGGGTTCGACCTCGGCATATTGTTCGGCCATCGGCATCGAGGCCAGCGAAACCGCGAACAGGCCGAGAAAGATCATGTACTTGATCGGCCAGAGCCGCTCATGCAGGCCCCAGGGCAGGGTCCATTGCGGCACCTTGAAATATCGCGCAATGCGGTTGGTCAGCTCCTGCAGGGCGCCGAAGGGGCACAGCCAGCCGCAGAACGCCCCGCGCCCCCAGAAAAGCAGGGCCGCGGCGACGGACGTCCACAGGATGAACACCAGGGGATCCATCAGGAAGGCATCCCAGGTGAACCCCTCGCGCAGCGACGCCCCCAGCGCCATCAGGTTGACGACCGAAAGCTGTGCATTCTGCCACCAGCCGAGGAAAACCAGCGTCACCGTCAGGAAACCCATGCGGAACCAGAAGAAGGCACGTTCGTTCCGGGTAACCTGCTTCTGGAAGAAGAATACCCCCGTCAGCACCGTCAGCATGGTCAGCAGGACGCCGATCTCCACCTTCTTGGACAGCCAGATGCGCTTCCACAGCTGGGCGCGGGCCTCGCCCTCCTCGGGCTGCGGCGGGATGGCCGCGGCGGCGGGCTCGGCCTCGCTCGGGGCCAGCGGCACCAGGTATCTCTCGGGCAGCCGGTAGCCCAGATCGAAGGTGATGAACGCCTTGGCCACGGGCCCCACCGGACGCTGCACCAGAAGCTGGATGCGCCAGGGCTTCGTCGGGTCGAAGCCCGAGTCGGCGGGAATCTTGAACAGGTCGATTTCCTTGAACGAGGGCGCGCCCTCGGCGGCCAGCTCACCCAGCCGGCGGTGCTGGCGATCACGGAAGCGCACCGAGATGTCACCCTGGATCAGCTGGATGCGGTCGAAGATGCCGCCACGCACATAGCCCGACCCCTTGAACGAATATTTCCCCCGCCCCATCAGCAGGATCGCCTGTTCGCCCTCTTCCAGCCAGTCGAGCAGGTTGCGATATTCCGCATCTCCCAGCAGGCTGCGCCCGATGGTCGGCACCGAAACCAGTGCGGCCTGCAGGTCTATGTAGATCTCTTCGGGGGCGCCCGGCTCCGGGCGGGCGGCGGCGCGCTCATCTCCCGAGGCCTCGAAGGCGGCATTGAGCTGCCCGACATCGATCGTCAGCCGCCGCACCGCGCCCACATCCGCCAGGCTCTGCCAATCCACCACCTCCTGTGCATTCATGTCCACCGCCATGCGCGGCCCGGCCGGCGCGGCCTCCGGCGCCAGCCCGCCCAGACCCAGCGCGCGCGCGACCTTGATGGAAGAGCGCACAACCGAATCATCGATGATCATCACCGTCACGGTGGCCCCCGAGATGATCTCGAGGTCATGCGCAGCGCCTTCCGCCGCCGCTTCGGCCACCACGTCCAGCCCCGAGTAGCTTTCCGTAAGGGCCTTGATCTTGCGTTCGGGAATGCCCACCAGCACGATCGGCTCGGAGTGCTTGACCAGCTCCGCGCTCAGCAGCCGGCCGTCCGGCGCGATCGCCACCATCACGTGGATCGGCTTGCCGGAATAGCCGGTAGTTCCGACGAAATCGGACGTGATGAAGGCATATCCCAGCAGCTCGCTGCCCCTGAGAACCGGCGCAACGGGGATGTCGTCGCGGATCTCGCCATAGGCGGTGGCCCCTTCAACCAGTTCGCCGGCAGGCACCTTCGCGATGAAGGTCTCCAGCACCGGCGCGTCATTGGCGCGGGCCATCGACGTCAGGGCCAGCAGGCCGGCCAGCAGGGTGGCGAGAAAGAAGAGAAGGGTTTTCCGGCCGGGCCGGATTGCGGAACCTAGAGCCATTGCACCCCCCTGATATCGCGGGGTTTATTTTCAAAGGCCGGTTCGATGCATGGAGAGATGTTCGAAAGCACGACAGATCCTGTATTGCTCCGGGGCGGGGCCCGGTTCTTCATCTGGTATCGGCTCAGCAGCCCGGCGGGCAGTTGGGCCTTTCGGAAAATCATGACGGCAGCAAATCCTGCCGGCCTCTCGGCCAACTCGCCGTCAGATAA
>JALSGY010000018.1 GCA_026982515.1 Paracoccaceae bacterium | reverse complement strand
TGTCGGGGTTCATGCGCCGGGATTCTAGCCCGGATATTGCACCAAGTCGAGGACGGGCGGTCAAACAAATCCTTGAATAACAAGGCCTTGTTGAAACATGTGGACGATTTCACCAAAGACACTTTGTTCCGCCCGTCCTCTGCGCCGGCCCTTGCGGCTTTGGTGGCAGACCTTCCCTGGTCTGCCCCCTCCGGGCGCGCTTTGCGCGACCCGTTTCGTTCCAGACGAAACGGTCGCTCGCGCTCGCTTGCGCTTCACGAAAGCCGTAGCCATGGCTACGCCTTTCGCTCCAGCGCGGCGCGAGTGCGGCTGCAAAGTCCGCAATCATCCGGCGCCTTGGTGCAATATCCGGGCTAGCAGGTTCGGCAAGGGGCGGGGCGCAGGCGATGAGCGTGAGCCAGACTGATCCGGGCTGGCAACTGGTGGCCCATCGGGGCCACGCGGCCCGCTTTCCCGAGAACACCCTGCCGGCCTTCGCCGATGCCCTGGCCGTGGGCGGGCACGTGCTGGAGACCGACGTGCAAATGACCGCCGACGGGGTGCCGGTGCTGTTCCACGATCGGGATCTGCGGCGCCTGTGCGGCGTGTCCGGCGCGATTCACGAAAAGACCCTCGAGCAGGTGCAGGCCTTCCGCGTGCGCGGCCCGACGGGCGGCGAGGGCGCGCCGATCCCGACCCTGCATGATTTCGTGGGCTGGCTGACCGCCCGGCCGGACGTGGAGACCTATGTGGAACTCAAGCGGATCAGTCTGGCGCGCTTCGGCGTGGAGGCCGTGCTGGAGGCTGTGCTGCCGCTGCTTGCCCCCCTGACTGGCCGCTGCGTCCTCATCTCCTACGACACCGCGGCGCTGGCCGCGGTTCGCCGGCGCACCTCCTGGCCCATCGGCTCCGTGTTCGACGACTGGGCCGATCACCGATTGCCGGCGGTACAGGCCCTGGAGGCCGAGTGGTGGCTGTGCCGGCTCGACACCCTGCCCCCCGGCGCCATCGAACACCCCGGCCACCGCCTCGCGGTTTACGAATGCGGCGATCCGCAACAGGCCCGCGATCTGCTCGCGCGGGGGGTGGACCGGGTGGAGACCTTTGCCATTGGTCGTTTGCTTGGCGCGTTGTGCCGGCAAAGGGACGAGGGACGAGGGACGAGTGGCGAGGACGGGGGCGACACAAACAATGCGTAAAGTGTTCGGAAATGGCCAGTTGGCCAGTCACACTCATTCTTCCTCGTCCCTCTTCCTTCGCATGGTCCCGAGCATGGCTGCCAGCCAGCGGTGATAGGTGGCCTGCAGGGCCGGGTTGGGGTGTGGCTGGAACCAGTCGCCCGGGGATTCCTCGGGCCAGTGGCGGGGGCGGCCGGCGAGCAGGAAGGCCAGGCCCCGGGCAGTGGCTTCGCATTCCCGGGGACGGTACACCGGCAGGCCGGAGAGATCGGCCAGGCGCTGGCACAGGCCGTCGAGGTGGGCGAGTCCGCCGGTGATCTGGATCTGCTCGGGCGGCGAGGCCAGCTTGCGCATCTCGGCCAGGTTGGCGCCCAGCAGAAAGACGATGCTCTCCACCACCGCCACCGCGCGCAGGGGCAAGTCGGCCGGGCCCTCGAAGCGGGTGGGAAAATCGGCGATCCAGAAGGGCGAGCCCAGCCCCGACACGCCGTTGAGGAACAGGCTGGGCGAACCCACCGTCTCCTCCAGCCAGGCGGGCAGGCGTGTGATCAGATCGGGCACCTCGAAGCGGCGGGCGAACCATTCCAGGGCCGCGCCGGCGCCGTTGACGGTGCCTTCCAGGACGTATTCGGTCTGCTCCTCGGTGTGGTGGATCACGCTGGTCAGCAGGCGCCGGCCATACAGGCGGGCCGGGCCGGAGGGCCGGGAGACGAAGGCGCCGGTGCCGGTGTTGATGTAGGCCGTGTCCGGTTGCAGCTCGCCGTAGGCGAACAGGGCCGCCGACTGATCGCCGGTCACCAGGTGCAGGGGCACGTCGTGGGCCCGGCTCAGGCGGCCGAACTCCCGCAGGTTGGGCACGCAGCGGGGCAGGGGATCGGCCGGCACGTCGAACAGTTCCAGCAGCGCGTCGTCCCAGTCGAGCCGCTCCAGCGAGAGCAGCTGGGTGCGGCTGGCGTTGACCACGTCGGCCACCACCGGTTCCTTGTGGGTGAGCTGCCAGGTGAGCCAGGCGGCCATGGGGCCGTAGCCCAGGCGGTCGTCCTGCAGAGCCCGGAGCACCTCGGGCAGGTGTTCGAGGCACCAGTGGATCTTGCTGGCGCCGTAATGGGGGGAGAGAAACAGGCCGGTGCGGGCATGCACGAACTTGCTGTGGCGGCCCAGCGTGACCACCTGTTCCCGGCCGCGGCGATCCTGCCAGCTGATCACCGGGCCGATGGCGCGGCCGGTGAGCCGGTCCCAGCACATGACGTTGGCGCGCTGAGTGGCCAGGCCGGCGCGCACCACGTGCCGGCGGTCGTCGCCCAGCTTCTCCAGCACCTCGGCCACCACGTCGTGCAGGGAGGCGAGCAGGGGGCCGGGTGCGTATTCGACCCGCGCGTCGTCGGTCACCTGCGGATGCAGATCGTGCCAGGCGGCGGCGCGCAGATTGCCTTCGATGTCGAAGACCAGCGCCCGGCTGGCATGTCCCCCCTGATCGATGGCCAGAAACAGATCTTTGGCGCCGATGAAGTCCATGTAATCCCCCAAGTACTTGTGACTATAACGGCGAACTGCGTCACAAACTTGAGAGAAGAGGGCAAGGCGGCCGGCGCGGGAACGGAAACCTTGCAGTTTGCAGCGAAGCTATGACGATCGCGATAGGCGACCGTCTTCAGTCGCCGCGCTCTTCGCGGGCCAGCAGGCCGAAGGCGTATTCCCCCGGCGGCAGGGGGATGCGCACCTCGTGGCCGCCGCCGGGCACGCGCTCTCGCCGCTGGCCGTCGAGGCCCTCGATGTGGTCGAGGATCAGTTCCCGGTTGCCGGCGGGCGTGATCACTTCCAGCCGGTCGCCGATGGCGAAGCGGTTCTTGGCCAGCACGTGGGCCAGGCCCGTGTGGGCGTCGTAGTCGAGGATTTCGCCCACGAATCGCTGGCGGAAACGGCCCGAGTGGCCCTCCAGGTAGTTCTGGTAGTCCTGGGGCGGATGGCGTTCGTAGAAGCCGTCGGTGTAGCCCCGGTTGGCCAGCCCTTCGAGGCGCGCGTAGAGGGTTGGATCGAAGGGCCGGCCGGCCAGGGCGTCGTCGATGGCCTGGCGGTAGAGCTGGGCGGTGCGGGCCACGTAATAATGGGACTTGGTGCGGCCTTCGATCTTGAAGGAGTCGATGCCCAGTTTCACCAGCCGTTCGATGTGCTGGATGGCGCGCAGATCCCGCGAGTTCATGATGTAGGTGCCGTGCTCGTCTTCCATCACCGGCATCAGTTCGCCGGGCCGGGTCGTCTCTTCGATGAGATACACCCGGTCGGCCAGCGGGTGGCGGGGCTGGGGTTCGGGAAAGGGCTCGGGGGCGGCCATGGCGGCCTGCACGTCGAAGTCCAGGCGCTGCACGTCGCCGCTGATGTCCTCGCTGCCGGCGTGCAGCCGGTATTCCCAGCGGCAGGCGTTGGTGCAGGTGCCCTGGTTGGGATCCCGGTGGTTGAAGTAGCCCGACAGCAGGCAGCGGCCCGAGTAGGCGATGCACAGGGCGCCATGCACGAACACTTCCAGCTCCATGTCGGGGCAGCGTTCCCGGATCTCGGCGATCTCGTCCAGCGAGAGCTCCCGCGACAGGATCACCCGCGACAGGCCCAGCGACTGCCAGAACTTCACCGCCGCCCAGTTGACCGTGTTGGCCTGCACCGAAAGATGCACGGGCATCTCTGGCCAGCGTTCCCGCACCAGCATGATGAGCCCCGGATCGGCCATGATCAGCGCATCCGGCTGCAGCGCGATCACCGGCGCCATGTCGTCCAGGTAGGTGCGCAGCTTGGCGTTGTGGGGCATCAGGTTGGAAGCCACGAAGAAACGCCTGCCCTGGCGCCGAGCCTCGGCGATGCCGGTTTCCAGATTGGCCAGGTCGAAATCGTTGTTGCGCACCCGCAGACTGTAGCGGGGCTGTCCGGCATACACCGCATCGGCGCCATAGGCGAAGGCGTAACGCAGGTTGCGCAGGGTGCCGGCAGGCAGGAGCAGTTCGGGATTCATGGTGAGGGAGAGGGTTGGGACGAGTCTGAATTATAGCGGATCGCCTTCATCAGCCTGTGAGATTTTGGATCCGAAATAGGCATCAGTTTTGCGGTCTGCATACTCCGGGGCCGCCCTCATGGCCGGAAGGGGGTTGCATGACACGCCGTGAATACATCCGTGTAGGCTCTGCGGCCGCATCCCTGCGGCCGAAGGTCATGCAACCCCCTTCCGGCCATGAGGGCGGCGTGCCTGTAGCGAGGAGTGATCGATATTTCGGAACGGTTATCTGGCCTGGTGAAGGCTTTGTGCAAAGAGAGGATGGCGGTGGCATACTGCCGGACATGAGTACCTTATCCATGGATTATCGCCTGCGCGTGGATCGCCGGGCGCGGCACGTGCGCCTGCGCATCACGCCCCGTGGCGAGCTGGTGGTGACCGTGCCGCCGGGGTTTTCCGAAGCGGATCTCGGCCCGATCCTGGCCAGGCGTGCCGACTGGGTACAGCAGGTGCGGGCCCGGCAGCGCCGCCATCAGGCGGCGGCGCCGGAGACGGGCGGCGCGCGGCCGCGCAGGGTCCTGCTTGCGGCCATCGAGGAAGCGTGGGAGGTGAACTATGCGCCGGTGCAGGCGCGCACGCTGCAGGCGCTGCCCGGTCGGCGGCTTCTGCGGGTGGACGCCCGGGCCGGCGACGCGGAACTGGGCGCGGCCCTGCGCCGCTGGCTGCAGGCCCGCGCGAAGGCGGTGCTGCCTCCCTGGCTGGCCCGGGTGAGCGAGGAGACCGGGCTGGTCTTCCACAGCGTCGGCGTCCGCGGCCAGCGCAGCCGCTGGGGAAGCTGCTCGGCGCGGGGACACATCAGCCTCAACCGCAATCTGCTGTTCCTGCCGGCCGATACGGTGCGCTACCTGCTGGTGCATGAACTCTGCCATACCCGGCACCTCGACCACTCGCCCGCCTTCTGGCAGGAAGTGGCCCGCCATCAGGCCGACTGGCGGCAGCAGGAGGGCGTGTTGCGGGAAGCGGGCCGGCGCCTGCCCCTGTGGTGCCATGCGCCATGACGGCTTGCGCCGATGCGCCGGGCAGGGCATAGTTGGGCGGCACGAACCGGACAACGGAAATTCCAGGAGGTCGCACCGTGGGTGCCCAGGAAGCGGCGGAACGTCGAACCGAATCCCTCAACAAGCTGCACACCCTGATCGAGACCCGGGATCGCACCCTGGTCCTGTTCTCGCAGCTCATCGGCCTGCGGCCCTTCGAGCCGGGCGAGGCCATCCAGGCCCTGCTCCAGGAATTCTGCGAAACGCTGGTAGACTACACGGCCAGCGCCCACTTTCAGCTCTACCGCTACATCGAGGAAGGCACCGAACGCCGCCAGGCGGTGAAGACCGTGGCGGCGGAAGTCTATCCCCGCATCGCCGACGTGACCCGGCTGATCGTCGATTTCAACGACAAGTACGACGGCGAGACCATCGTCGAGGACACCGCCGCCCTGGAACGGGATCTCGCCCACCTGGGCGAAATGCTGGCCGATCGCATCGTCGCCGAGGATCGCATCCTCGAAGCCCTGACCCGCCGCTGACCGCCTTCCGGGCGAATTGGGCAACCCACAGCTTCCCCTTGCTTGGCGCCTGCCCGGCGCGCTTGCTTCTCTTTTCTCGTCCGAAAACGCCCAACCCCCGACCGGAAGGCCGGGGGTTGGGCGCGGATGAGGTGACGCAGAGGCGGACTCCGGGGAATCCGCATGCGTCGAGGGGTGATCGTGTGTCAGCTTGCCATCTGCAACAGCAGGCGTTCGGAGCTGTGGCGGAAATCGGCCTGCTGCTTTTCCTGTTCCGTGGCGATCAGCAGGATCGCATCTTCCAGAGAGAGTTCTTCGACTTCATAGAGGGGCAGTTCTTCTTCGTTCATGGCGAGTCCTCCTCGTAACAACAGTTACATGTATAGCAAAACTAAAGTGACTTGTAAAGAAAGTGATGTAACTTGTTGTTTTATTGTGGGAGGGGCACCAGGTCGCCTGTCAGATGACAGATATATATTTCATTTCAAGAGTTTTATCAAGAAATCGACGTAAATTATTGATAATTGGTTTTCGGGACGAAAGGGCGGTCCAAGGCCGGTCGGCCCGGAGACAGGGGGGAAGCGATGCGCAGCGGTGGTTCGCGGGCGTCCCTGCCCGGTGGGCGGCGATCAGCGGTGACGGCGCGTTTCCTTGAGGTATTCCCGGATGAACTGGGTCCGGCCCATGGTGTTGCCGAAATGGTAGCCGGCCAGGAAGAGGGTGGCGCCGAGAAGGAGCAGAATCAGCAGGTCCATGAGATTCTCCAGTGGATTTTGTCAGGTTTTTTTCCTATCGGC
>JALSGY010000017.1 GCA_026982515.1 Paracoccaceae bacterium | reverse complement strand
TGTCGGGCCTGTGGGCCTTTTCGGGGTGGCGCTGGCTGGGAATCTTCAGATCACGCACGGGGATGCTCCTGGCTGTTCGGGGCAGGCTTATCCATATTGGCCGCCCCGGTAAAGGGCCGGCGGCGAAGGGCCGGGTTGCGCGGCATCCAGGGCGCAGCCTTCCCCAGCGTCAGGTTTTGTCCGCATCCACGTTGCGCCCGGTCTGGATTCATTCTAATTCGCACGAAACGTCCATACAAATGAGGAGACAGACAATGCATGTTGGCGTGAAAGTGCCGAACGTCACCTTCCACACCCGGGTGCGCGACGAATCCGTCGGCGGCCCCAACCCCTACCGCTGGCAGAAGATGACCAGCGACGACTACTTCGCGGGCAAGCGGGTGGTGCTGTTCTCGCTGCCCGGGGCGTTCACGCCCACCTGCTCCACCTACCAGCTGCCGGGCTACGAGAAGAACGCCGAAGAGTTCCGCAAGCTGGGCATCGACGAGATCTACTGCATGTCCGTGAACGACAGCTTCGTGATGAACGCCTGGGCGCGTGACCAGAAGCTGGAGAACGTCAAGGTGATCCCGGACGGCTCGGGCATCTTCACCCGCCAGATCGGGATGCTGGTGGACAAGGACAACCTCGGCTTCGGCTACCGCTCCTGGCGCTATGCGGCGGTGATCGACGACGGCGTGATCGAGGCCTGGTTCGAGGAACCCGGCCGCGAGGACAACCACGGCGAAGATCCCTACGGGGAAAGCTCCCCCGAGACGGTGCTGGAGTATCTGCGCGCCAGGGCCTGAGCCGCGACCGGCGCGCCCGGCACGAAGGCCATCGCACGGCGCATGAGGGCAACCTCATGCGCCCTTTTCATGCCGCCGGGGCGCACGGGTTCAGCGAGACGAACCCGCGCGCGCCGGCACCGCGCTGCGCGCCGTGGCCGTCAGCGCCTCGCCCGCCGTACGCAGGATCGCCGCCAGATCGTCGAACCAGGCCCCCCCGGCGCTGGAGGCACGCCGGACCAGGGCGATGGTGCGGCTGGGCTCGGGGGGGGAAAAGCGCGCCAGGGCCAGCTGCCCGCCCGCGGTCTCGCTGCCCGCGGCGATCTCGGGCAGGAAGGTCAGCCCGAAGCCCTGCGCCACCAGCCCGCTCAGGGTGCCCAGGGAGGAGGCCCCGAGATCCGTCTTCCGGCGGTGCTTGAGGCCGCACACCTCCAGCGCCTGATCGGCCAGGCAATGGCCCTCGTCCAGCAGAAGCAGCCGATCGGGCGGAACATGCGTGGGGGTCAGGGCCGGCTCCGCCTCGAAGGGGCGCAGGCTTTCGGCCGACCCCGCCAGCAGGAAGCGATCCTCGAACAG
This sequence comes from Paracoccaceae bacterium, assembly GCA_026982515.1. Lineage (GTDB taxonomy): Bacteria > Pseudomonadota > Alphaproteobacteria > Rhodobacterales > Rhodobacteraceae > S012-89. The sequence continues at coordinate 5,161 of JALSGY010000017.1, read as the reverse complement.
CGGCTCGGCGGTGAAGCCCGGCTCGGGCACCGGCAGGGCGATCACGGCGGCATCGATCCGCCCCTCCGAGAGATCGCGCAGCACGGTGGCGGTCTGGGCCTCGTGCACCCGCAGCTCCAGCGTGACATCGCGGGTGCGGATGCCGGTCAGCACCCCGGGCAGCAGATAAGGGGCCACGGTGGGAATCAGCCCCAGATACAGCCGCCCCCCCAGCCCGTGATGAAAGCGCACCGCGCCCTGCAGATCGTTGACCTGGGAAAGGATCTGCAGGGCGCGGGCGTGCACCTCGTGGCCCGCGCGGGTCAGGCGGATGCCGCGCGGCAGGCGCTCCACCAGCTCGACCCCGAGGCTGGCCTCCAGTTCGCGGATCTGCTGAGAAAGCGCCGGTTGCGTGACATGCACCCGCTCGGCGGCACGGGCGAAAGAGCCCGCCTCGGCCAGAGCGGTGAAATAGCTGAGCTGTCGAAGTGAAATTGCCATAAGGTTTTCTAATTGATAATGAAACAAAAGACAATTTTATTTTATCATCCACATCCCCTACCCTCCTCGCAGATCAATCGAAGGAGAGAGCCATGAGCAAGAGACTCACCACCACCGCCGGCGCCCCCGTGGCCGACAACCAGAACTCGCTGACTGCCGGCCCCCGCGGCCCGGTGCTGCTGCAGGACTACCAGCTGATCGAGAAGCTCGCCCACCAGAACCGCGAGCGCATCCCCGAGCGGGTGGTGCACGCCAAGGGCTGGGGCGCCTACGGCACGCTGAAGATCACCGGAGACATCTCGAAATACACCCGCGCCAAGGTGCTGCAGCCGGGGGCCGAAACCCCGATGCTGGCGCGCTTTTCAACCGTTGCGGGCGAGCTGGGCGCCGCCGACCACGAACGCGACGTGCGCGGCTTTGCCCTGAAGTTCTACACCGAGGAAGGCAACTGGGACATGGTCGGCAACAACACCCCGGTGTTCTTCCTGCGCGATCCCTACAAGTTCCCGGATTTCATCCACACCCAGAAGCGCCACCCGAAAACCAACCTGCGCTCGGCTACCGCGATGTGGGATTACTGGAGCCTCAGCCCCGAGGCGCTGCACCAGGTGACCATCCTGATGTCCGACCGCGGCCTGCCGAAGACGCCGATGCACATGAACGGCTACGGCTCCCACACCTACAGCCTGTGGAACGACAAGGGCGAGAGGTTCTGGGTGAAGTTCCACTTCAAGACCATGCAGGGCCATGAGTTCTACACCAACCGCGAGGGCGAGGAGATCATCGGCAAGACCCGCGAGGGCTACCAGGAGGCGCTGTTCAACGCCATCGAGGAGGGCAACTTCCCCCGCTGGAAGTTCATGGTCCAGATCATGCCCGAGATGGATGCCGAGAAGACCCCCTACAACCCGTTCGACCTCACCAAGGTGTGGCCGCATGCGGATTACCCGCTGATCGAGGTGGGCGAGATGGTGCTCGACCGCAACCCGGAAAACTACTTTGCCGAGATCGAACAGGCGGCCTTCAGCCCCTCCAACATCGTCCCCGGCATCGGGTTCTCCCCCGACAAGGTGCTGCAGGCGCGCATCTTCTCCTATGCCGACGCGCACCGTTACCGGCTGGGCACCCATTACGAGGCGCTCCCGGTGAACGCCCCGAAATGCCCGGTGCACCACTACCACAAGGACGGGCAGATGAACTTCTTCGGCCACAGGCACCTCTCCGACGATGCCTATTACGAGCCCAACTCCTTCGGCGGGCCGGCCGAGGACCCCTCGGTGGCCGAACCGCCGCTGCGCATCTCCGGCGATGCCGACCGCTACAACCATCGCGAGGGCAACGACGACTACAGCCAGCCGCGGGCCCTGCATGACCTGATGGACGACGAGCAGCGCGCCCGGCTCTACATGAACACCGCGGAGGCAATGCAGGGCGTGCCCGAGGAGATCATCGAACGCGTCCTCGTCCACTACGACCGGATCAGCAAGGCCTACGGCGACGGCATCCGCGCCGCACGCGCCAGGCTGGCCGCCGAGGGCTGAGCCGCCCCCGGGGCCGGCAGCAGCCGGCAGCAGCCGGCCGCAAATGCAAGGCGCGCGGGGTGTGCATCCCCCGCGCGCCTCTTCACTCCGGGCCCTCTGGAGGCCAGGCCCGGCAGATCCCCCGCCTCAGCCGATCAGGCTGTCGCCACGCTCCTCGTAATGGCGCTTGAGGCGCTGCAGCGCGATACGCAGCACGATCTTGCCCGAGCGCGCCGACCAGCCCATGCGCTTTTCCGCCGTCTCCAGCCCCTCGAGAAAGCAGCACACCCGCAGCGCCACATCGCCCAGGCCGGGGCCAAGGTCGCGCAGCGCCTCGGCCACGCGCGCACGCGCTCCGGCCGGGCCGTCGCACGGGCCCGCTTCGGGGCTGAATCCCCCCCGCTCGCCGCCGGTGAGGAAACGTTCCCAGTTCTGGGTCACCCGCGGCCCCATCTGGGCCAGTTCGAAATCCTCGCGCAGACGCTCGGCCGCGGCCACCAGATCGGCCGAGAGGAACGGCTTGCCGTTCTGGTCCTTGCGCCGGGCCATGGCCGTCACCGGCGATTCGGCGGCATTGTAGCGCAGCTTGCGCCCCCGCCCGCCTCCCGCGGCGGGTTCCTCGCGGGATTCCCACTCGGCGTGCTGGCTGGCAAAGGGCGCGGATGCCTCCGCAAGCCCCGCGCGTTCGGCCTCCGCCGCGGCCAGCATCCGCTTGAGCGCGGCGCGGCCCGCAGCGGTGATCCGGTAGCGCGAAACCCGCCCCGTCTTGCCGCAGGCGATCCAGTCGCGCAGCGCCATCGCCTCGGCCACCGGGCCGTCCACCACCGCGGTGCGGATGGTGCGCCCGTCTTCGGTTTCGCGCACCACCACCGCCTTTTCCATCTCCCGCGCCACCGCCAGACAGGCCCCGGGCTCGTTCAGCCGCCGCAGGATCCGGCGCGCTTCACGCTCGACGGTGGCCTCGTCGGGGGTTCGGGCAGCAGGGCGCAACAGCACGTTCATTGGCAGATGATCCTTCGTTGTTCCTGTTGAAACTTCCCCGGCACCGGGCCGGGCCCGCCCGATCCGGCACAGGGCCAGATCGACCAGCGGGTCGTCGCGGCGCGCCTCGGTGCGGCGGATCTGGCGCAGCACGGTCGAGGCGTGACAGCCGCTGAGACGGGCCAGCTGCCGGATCGGCAGGCCAAGCTCGGTATGGGCCAGATAATGGCGCACCGCCTCGGGCAGCCCGCCGCCCCCCGGCGCATCGGTCGATGGTATGGCACGGTTGTCTTGCATGCCTGTCCCCCAACTTGCGGCGCCGGATCGCCCAGGGGAGGCTCCGGCACTTTCCTTCCTTTCCGTCCGCGTTTTGCGGCGCTGCGACTCAACCTTGGGTTGAGTTTGTTATCAAAGAATTAATTTTCCGCGTCTTGTCAACAGATTGTTTCCAAATCGTAAACATTTGCGGAATCCTCCGTGCGCTGCAGCCCCCCGGGCGGCAACACCCCCGTCCCTCGCGGCAGAATGTGCCGACTGCCACAAGGAGATTTCCCATGACCGACATGACCCCGATGCTCGCCCATGTCCGCCGCCCCCGCCTGCTGGTGCGCGCCGCCCGCCACGGGCTGGCCGAATACAACCGCAAGCGCGATCTAAGACGGATCTTCCGCCTGCCCCAGGCCCCGTCGCCGAGGCACGCCCTTGATCTGCTGATGTCGGAAGAGGCCCGCCTCGAAGAGCAGCGCCGTGAAAGGGATGCCGCCTACTCCATCGCCCGCCACGTGGAGGTTCTCATCGCGCTGATGAGCGAAGCGCAGCTGGCCCAGGCCCATCCGCCGGCCGCCCCGGCCGCGGGCCGGAAAAGGCCTCTCCTTCAGGACAGGCCGTAAAGCGCCCTTGCCTGCTGACGGGACAGCAGCCGGCGGCTGCGCTCGTCCCACAGCTGCAGCTTCACGCAGGCCAGGCTTTCGCGGATGGTCAGCCGCTGTGCGCCCACCAGGGCGGGAAAGTCCCGCAGCACTTCCGTCAGACGGTAGAAGGGGATGCGGCTGTAGAGGTGGTGAACATGGTGGATGCCGATATTGGCGGTCAGCCACTGCAACGCCTTCGGCATGACGTAATGAGAACTGCCGCTGAAAGCGGCCTCGTGGAGATCCCAGTCCTCGTCGTGATCCCAGCGGGCGTTCTCGAACTGGTGCTGGACGAAGAACAGCCAGACCCCGATCGAGGCGCCCACCAGGCTGGTGGGAAGGAAGATCAGCCACAGCGTTGCCCAACCGCCGAACCACACGATCAGTGCCAGCACCAGGCCGATCGCCGCGTTGGTGCCCATGGCGCTGATCCAGGACTTCACCGAGGTCATCAGCCCGAAGGGCAGACGGTTGCTGAGGAAGAAGATGAAGGACGGCCCCAGCCCGAACAGCACCAGCGGATGGCGGTAGAGCCGGTAGCGCAGCCGCCCCAGCCGCGAGGCCTGCCGGTATTCCTCGACCGTCATGGTGTGGACATCGCCCATGCCGCGCCTGTCGAGATTGCCGGAACTGGCGTGATGGATGGAATGCGACCGCTTCCACACGTCATAGGGCGTCAGCGTCACCACCCCCAGCACGCGGCCCACCCAGTCGCCCACGTGACGGTTGCGAAAAAAGGCACCGTGGCCGCAATCGTGCTGGATGGCAAACAGGCGGACCAGGAACAGCCCGTTGGCCGCAGCCAGGGCGAAGGCCAGCCAGTAGCTGACCGACAGCGCCGCCCAGGCCGCGGCCCACAGCGCCAGGAAGGGCAACGCGGTGACGGCAATCTCGAAGATGCTGCGCGAAGTGCTGGGAGAGCGGTATTTCGCCAGGTGCCGCACCCAGTCGCGGGCGCTCAGCGGGGTGCCCGGCACGCCAGGCAGCGTTCGATCGGAGGTCATGGGCTGCTCGTTTGTTGTCGGGCATACATAGGGCGAATCGCGCCAGCCACAAGCGCGAAAGACGCAATCCGTGGGCAGAAGCGAAAGACGAAGGCCGGCCCTCGCCCCTTGCACCTCGCCTGCGAACCGGTAAAGGCTGACACAGCCGCGCCGCTGCCCGGCGGCCCATCCGGGGAGGGTCCGCCATGAAGGACTCGAACTTTCTCAAGGAAAACAACGCCCGCCACCTGTGGCATCCGATGGGCACCCCGACGAACTGCGGCAC
>JALSGY010000016.1 GCA_026982515.1 Paracoccaceae bacterium | reverse complement strand
CGTTGATCTGTTCCAGGGTCCAGCGCCCCGAGATCAGCTCGTCCAGCTTCAGCCGCCCCTGCCGGTAGAGATCCACCAGCCAGGGGATGTCGCGGGCCAGTACGCAATCGCCCATCTTGGTGCCCATCATACCCTGGCCGAGGGCCGCGACGATCACCGGCTCGTATTGTGCCGTCTCGCCCGAATGGGGCATGCCCACCATGAACATCCTGCCCCCCGGAGCGAGGTAACGCAGGGCGGTCTCGAAGGCCGGGATGGCGCCCACGGTGACGAACACCGCATCCGCCCCGCGCCCCGCGGCGCGGCGGGCGGCCTTCCACGGCGCGGGTTCGGTGGCCAGCACGCCGTCGGTGGCGCCGAACTCGCGAGCGACGGCCAGTTTTTCCTCGGTCATGTCCACCGCGATGATCCGTGCCGCCCCGGCGATCCGCGCCCCCTGGATGGCGTTGAGCCCGATGCCGCCAGCGCCGATCACCACCACCACCTGCCCCGGACGCACGCCGGCGGTATTGACCACCGCGCCCACCCCGGTGAGCACCCCGCAGGACAGCAGGCAGGCCGCGTCCAGGGGGATATCGTCCGGGACAGGGGCGATCTGGCTGGCATCCACCACCACCTTCTCGGCAAATGCCCCGGTGTCCAGCCCCTGTTCCAGGGGGGTGCCGTCGGGCAGGCGCAGGGGGCTTTCAGGGCCGGGTGTGGCGCAATAGGCGGGGCGGGCACTGGCGCAGGCGGGGCAGGTGCCGCAGGCGCGCATCAAGGTGACCAGCACCGCATCCCCCGGCGCGTGGCCACCGACCCCGGGGCCAGTGGCGACAACCCGGCCCGCGGCCTCGTGGCCGTAGACGGCGGGCAGGGCGCCGCCCCAGCCGCCCTCGGCATAGGAAATGTCCGAGTGGCAGATGGCGCAGGCCTCGATCTCCACCAGCACTTCGCCGGGGCCGGGATCGCGCAGCAGCACCTCCTCGATTGCCAGCGGTTTGCCGAATTCGCGCGCGACGGCGGCCCTGATCCTGTGCATCCTTCTCTCCCGTTCCTTGCATCCGAGAGTGGCCAGCCGCGCCGGCGATGGCAAGCGGGAAAGCGACCCTTCGCTCAGGCCCGGGGGCGCGCCGGGCGGGCGGTGGCGAAGATGACGATGCAGCCGATGGTCAGTGCCGCCGACAGCAGGAACGGCGCGCCAGGCAGAAACAGCGGCACGCTGTCGGAAGTGAAGAACCAGAAGGTCTGGGTCATCAGCAGCGGCGCGATGATCATCGCCACCGCGTTGATCGAGGTCAGCGTGCCCTGCAGCTCTCCCTGCTGGCTGTCGGAGACCGCGCGCGACATGATCCCCTGCATCGCCGGCCCCGCGATCGAGCCCAGCGCCGTGACGGGGGTGGCCACCAGCGCCAGCCAGCCGTCGGTGACGAAGGCGAGGAAGACGAAGGCGCCCACGTCCACCCCCAGTCCCAGCAGCACCGCGTTGCGCTCGCCTATGGCGCGCAGGATGGGGCGGATCAGCCAGCCCTGGAAAATGGCCATGGAGACGCCGAATACCGCCAGCGACAGCCCCACCATCCCCGGCCCCCAGCCAAAGCGCAACTGGCCGAAATAGGCCCAGATCGCCGGGTAGACGAAGAAGGCGATGGAATAGATGAAGACGACCACCAGCATCGGGCCCAGGCCCGGCAGGGCGCCGATGTGGCGCAGCGCACCCAGCGGGTTGGCCCGGCGCCACTCGAAGGGGCGGCGGATCCGGTCGGTCACCGTCTCGGGCAGGGCGAACCAGCCGAAGGCCATGTTGGCAAAGGCCAGGGCCGCCGCGGCGTAGAAGGGCGCGCGGGTGCCGTATTCGGCCAGAATCCCGCCGACCAGCGGCCCCAGCACGAAGCCTGCTCCGAAGGCGGCGCCGATCAGCCCGAAATTGGCGGCCTTCTTCTCGGGGGGCGAGATGTCGGCCATGTAGGCCGAGGCAGTGGATTGGGTGGCCGCTGTGATGCCGCCAATGAGACGGGCCGCCAGAAGCAGCCAGATGCTGGCGGCCAGCGCCATCACCAGGTAGTCCAGCGTCATGGCGAACAGCGCCACCAGCAGAACCGGGCGGCGGCCGAACCTGTCCGAGAGATTGCCAACCATCGGCCCGAACAGGAACTGCATCACCGCGAATGAGGTGGCCAGTATCCCGCCCCACACCGCCGCCTGTCCCAAGGAGCCGCCCTCCACCTGGAGGATCAGCTCGGGCATCACCGGCATGATCAGCCCGATCCCCATGGCATCGATCGTCACGGTGATCAGGATGAAGGTGATGGGCAGGCGGTGTTGCATCTGGCCTCCCGGGCTGTGGCGGTCGGCCGTATATGGACCGACCGGTTCAGTTCTCCAAGTGCGGCCTGCCCTGACGTCGCGGCATTCAGCCCGGCATGCGCAGCCCGAGGATCTCGCGCGCCTGCTGCCAGGTGGCGACGGGCCGGTCGTATCGTGCGCACAACTCGGCGGCCCGGCGCACCAGCGCGGCGTTGGAAGGTGCCATGGTTTCGCGGTCCAGCCGCAGGTTGTCCTCCAGACCGGTGCGGGTGTGTCCGCCCGCCGCGATCGACCACTCGTTGAGCAGTATCTGCCCCGCACCCACGCCGGCGCCGCACCACTGGGCGTCGGGGGCCAGGCGCTTGAGGGTTTCCACGTAGAAGTCGAACACCGCCCGGTCCACCGGCATGGCGTTCTTCACCCCCATCACGAACTGCACGTAAAGCGGCGATTTCAGCCGCCCGTCAGCGGCCATCCGCGCCGCCTGGAAGATGTGCGACAGGTCGAAGGCCTCGATCTCGGGCTTGATGTCGTATTTCAGCATCTCTTCGGCCAGCCAGTCCACCAGATCGGGCGGGTTCTCGTAGACGCGGGTGGGAAAGTTGTTGGAGCCCACGGTGAGCGAGGCCATGTCGGGGGCCAGCGGCAGCATTCCGCCGCGTGCCCGCCCCGCGCCCGAGCGCCCGCCGGTGGAAAACTGGATGATCATCCCGGGGCAGTGCTTTTCGATCCCCTCCTTCAGGCGGGCGAATCTTTCCGGGTCCGAGCAGGGCGTGCCGTCGTCCTCGCGCACGTGGCAATGGGCGATTGCCGCGCCGGCCTCGAAACTTTCGTGCACCGATTCCACCTGTTCGGCCACGGTGATCGGCACCGCCGGGTTGTGCGCCTTCTGCGCCACCGAGCCGGTGATCGCCACGCAGATGATGCAGGGTTTGCTCATGTCGTCCTCGTGTCGTTTTCCCGGGGGTTCTTACAGCCGGTTCAGGATGTCGGCCAGTTCGCGCGGCCGGGTGATCTGGGGCAGATGGCCGCTGTCGATATCGAAGGTCTCGGCGCAGGGGCTGGCGGCCACCATGGCGTGCTGCAGTTCGGGGGTGACGACAAGATCGCGGGTGCAGAAGACATAGGCCCGCGGAATGCGGCCGAAACGTTCGGGTGTGAGGCGCACCTTGTCGGTCTGGGCGCGGTTGGGCTGCGGGCCCAGCCCGGCGGCCACGCCTTTGCGCTGGGCGGGGGTGGCGTCCTGGCACAGCACGTCAAGGGCGGCCTGCGGGCTCAGCACCGTGGTGCCCGGCTGCGGGCCGGGGCGCACCGCGTCGCGGATGCCGGGGCTGTCCTGCCGGCGGATCAGATCGAGCAGCGATTCGCCGTCGCGCGGCAGGAAGGCGGCCACGTAGACCAGCTTGCGCACCTTTTCCGGCACCAGCTCGGCGGCGGCCGAGATCGCCATCCCGCCCATGGAATGGCCCACCAGCAGGGCAGGGGGGGCGTCGCGCAGCACATCGGCCAGGCGTGCGGCGTAATCGTCCAGCCCGACCTTGCCCGGCGGGGTGGGATCGGACCCGTGGCCGGGCAGATCGACGGCGCGCACCGTGCGCCCCTTCGCCGCCAGCAGTGGCACCAGCCCATCCCAGGCGCGCGCGCTGCTCCAGGCGCCATGCACCAGGATCACCGGCGCGGCGGGCTCAGACATGGCCGGTCTTGCGCAGGAATTCGGCAAGCACCTCGGCATATTCGCCGGGCTTCTCGACGCAGGGCAGATGCCCGGCCCCGCGCACCAGATGCAGCCGCGAGCCCTTCACCAGCGCCACCGTCTCGCGCACCAGATCGGGCGGGGTGGAGCCGTCCTCGCTGCCGGCGATGCCCAGCGTGGGCAGGCTCAGCGAGGCGGTGGTGGTATAGAAATCGGTGCCCGAGATCGCCTCCATGCAGCCCAGGTAGCCGTCTGTCGGCTGGCGCACCAGCATGTTGCGCCAGGCTTCCAGTTCATCCGTTTCGCGGAAATGGCGCGAGAACCAGCGCTCCATGGTGGCCTCGGCCAGCGCCTCGATCCCGCCCGCCTTCACCGCCTTGATGCGCTCGTTCCACATCTGTGGGGTGCCGATCTTGGCGGCGGTGTTGGACAGCACCATGGCGCGCACCTGGTCGAAGCGTTTCACCGCAAGGCCCTGGGCGATCATGCCGCCGATGGACAGCCCCACGAAGACCGCATCGCGCACATCGAGCCGGTCAAGCAGCCGCTCGGCATCGCGCACCAGCGCACCCATGGAATAGGGCCCCGGCGGGCAGGATGACAGCCCGTGTCCGCGCTTGTCATAGCGGATGATCCGCAGCCCCTCGGGCAGCAGCGGCACGATCTTGTCCCACAGCCGCAGGTCGGTGCCCAGGGAATTGGCGAAGACCACCGGCGCACCGGCGGGGTTGCCCTCATCGCGGTAGTGGATCCTGACATCACCCAGATCGGCCATCTGCATCGTCACTCTCCTGTCCCGAACCTCTTCAGCGCGCGGGTGAAAACCGCCCCGTCCACGTTGCCGCCCGTGATCACCACGATCAAGGCCTCACCGTCCAAGTCTTGCCCCCGAAACAGCGCCGCCGCAAGCGCCACCGCGCCGCCCGGCTCGGCCACGATCTTCAGCCGGGCAAAGGCGGCGGCCATGGCGTGCAGGGCTTCGTCGTCGCTCACCGTGAGGCCGGGCCCGGCCAGCCGCCGCAGCACCGGAAAGGTCAGCGCGCCGGGCGCGGGGGTGAGGATGGCGTCGCAGACCGAGCCCGCGGCGCGCGGGTTGGTCTCGATCCGCCCCGAGGCCAGCGAACGGGCGGTGTCATCGAAATCCACGGGCTCGACGGTGCGCACCCGCATCTGCGGGGCGCGGGCCTCCAGCGCCAGGGCGATGCCGGCGCTCAGCCCGCCGCCGCCGCAGGGCACCAGCACCTCGGCCCGACGCACCCCGGCCTCGGCCGCCTGCCCGGCGATCTCAAGCCCGACCGAGCCCTGGCCCGCCACCACCTGGGCATCGTCATAGGGGCTGACGAAGTGCAACCCGCGCTCGTTTTTCAGCCGTGTGCAGATGGCCTCGCGGTCGTCACGGGCGCGGTCGTAAAGCATCACCTCGGCCCCCAGGGCGCGGGTGTTGGCGATTTTCTGTGCCGGGGCGTCCGAAGGCATGAGGATCACCGCCGGCACCCCGTGCGCTCGTGCGGCACTGGCCACGCCCTGGGCATGGTTGCCGCTGGAGAAGGTGATCACCCCGCGGGCGCGCTGCTTCCCGGACAGGGCCGAGACCGCCGCCCAGCCGCCGCGAAACTTGAAAGAGCCGGTATGCTGGAGGCATTCGGCCTTCACCAGCACCCTCCGCCCGGCGATCGCGTCGAAAAAGGGCGAAGACAGAAGCGGCGTGCGCCGGGCGTGGCCTGCAAGGCGCGCCGCCGCAGATTCGATCATTTCGAGGTTCACTGGCATTTCTCCAGCCAGGCGCGAATCGCGGCCAGCGCTTCGGGCTCGTCGAGGAAGGGCACATGGCCGCGGTCGGGCACTTCGGCGAAAATCATGTCGGGCCGGCGGGCGCGCATCCTTTCGGCGGTTTCGCGCGTCAGCAGGGTGGACCCTTCGCCCCGGATCAGCGCCAGCGGCAGCCCCTCGAGCGCGTCGAACAGCGGCCACAGATCGGGAGCGGGCTGGGCGCCGGCCGCCTCGACGGCCTCGCGCAGGCGCGGGTCGTAGGTGATGCGCAGCCCTTCCGGCGTCACTGCGGTGTGGCGTTCCACCTCCTGCACCCAGCGCTCATGCGGCACGTTCCTGAAGCCTTCCATCAGCCCCGGCAGGGCTTCGGCCATCCCGGCCTGGGTGCGAAAGCGCGGATTGCGCCCCAGGTAGCCCATGATCACCTCCAGCCCCTGCTGGCCGATCTCGGGGCCGATGTCGTTGAGGCACACCCCGATCAGCCTTTCCCTGGCGCTGGCCGCCAGGGTCATGCCGATCAGCCCGCCGCGCGAGGTGCCGATGATGGCGGCGCGCTCCAGGCCGAGGTGATCCATCAGCGCCAGCACGTCGCGGGCCTCCACCGGCACGGTGTAGCTCATCGGATCCTCGGCCCATTGCGAGGCCCCCCGGCCCCGGTAATCGGGCCGGATCAGCCGGACATCGCTCAGATGCGGCGCGAGATAGTCGAAATCGCGCGAATCGCGGGTCAGGCCCGGCAGGCAGAGCACCGCCAGCCCCTCGCCCTCGTCGCGGAAGGCCAGCCGCAGCCCGTCGAAGGTGGTGAAAAACCGCATCAGAATTTCACCGCCAGTTCCGGGATCGCGGTCAGATCGTCCAGCACCGC
>JALSGY010000015.1 GCA_026982515.1 Paracoccaceae bacterium | reverse complement strand
GCGCCTGAGTTCGGCGCTGATCCGGGTGGAACGACTGGAGGATGACGACGCGGTGCCGCGCAAGCTGGAAGAGTGGATGGTGCGCGAGGGCATGGCGGTCAGCTCGGTTCTTGATGATGCGGCGATCATTGCCGGCGATTTCCGTATCGATCCGGCCGGCCATCTGCGTTTCGCGGTCTTCGCCCGCCCCGGCACCGGCTACCGGCGCATCGGCCGGGTGGTGCAGCGGCTGTGCGAGATCGAGACCTACAAGACCCTGGCCATGCTTGGGTTCTTCCGGGCCCGCGAACTGGGCCCGCAGATTGCCCGGATCGATGACGAACTGACGGAACTGGTGCATGGCATGAGCGAGGGTGCCGCCCCGCCCGACGAGGCACTGCGCGAGCTGCTCAAGATATCGGCCGAGCTGGAGAACATGTCCGCCGCCTCCAGTTTCCGTTTCGGGGCCACGCGCGCCTACGAGGCGCTGGTGGCCCAGCGAATCGAGGTGCTGCGCGAAAAGCGCTTCAGGGGCCGACAGACCTTCGCCGAGTTCATGATGCGCCGTTTCGATCCGGCGATGCGTACCGTGCATGCCACCCGGGGACGATTGCAGGAGATGGCCCAGGCGGCGGCGCGGGCGGGTGAGCTGTTGCGCACGCAGGTGGATGTGGAACGCTCGGCCCAGAACCAGAAACTTCTGGAAAGCATGGACCGCCGGGCCATGATGCAGCTGCGCCTGCAACAGACGGTCGAGGGGCTGAGCGTGGTGGCGATCAGCTATTACGCGGTCAATCTCGCGGCCTACATGGCCTATCCCTTTCTCGCGCCGCTGGGTCTTTCCAAGGGGCTGGCCACGGCCGGGCTGACCCCTGTGGTGGTGGTGCTGGTGTGGCTCATGGTTCGGCGCATCCGCCGCCACGTGGGCTGAGAGGCCTTCGCTTCACCTTGCCGAAATACTCATGCCGCCGGCGCGTTCTCGCGCAAGGAAACTGCCACCGCGCCTCAGCGGCCGCGAATGCGCGGATCGAGCGCGTCGCGCAGCCCGTCGCCGATGTAGTTGACGCTCAGCACCGTGAGCGAGATCGCCAGCCCCGGCCAGATCACCCGCTCGGGATTGAGGGTCATGAAGTTGGTGCTGTCGAACAGAAGCCGCCCCCAGGTGGGGAAGTCCGAGGGAAAGCCCAGGCCCAGGAAGGACAGCGCGCTTTCGGTGATGATCGCGTTGGCGATCCCCAGCGTGGCCGACACCATGATCGGGCTCAGCACGTTGGGCAGGATGTGGCGCAGGATCATCCGGTGGCTGGGGGTGCCGATGGAACGGGCGGCAAGCACGAACTCCTGCTCCTTGAGGCTGAGCACGTCGCCGCGCACGATGCGCGCGGTCTGCATCCAGCTGGTGATGCCGATGACGAATACGATCAGGATGAAGATCCCCGTCTCGGGGCCGAAGGCGGCGCGCAGGGTGTCGCGAAACAGCATGATGATGACCAGCAGCAGCGGCAGCAGCGGCAGGGCAAGGAAGAGGTCGGTAAGGCGCATCAGCGGGCCGTCGAGGCGCTTGAAATAGCCGGCCAGAACGCCCACCAGCGTGCCCAGCACCAGCGACAGGGCCATCGCCGTCACCCCCACCAGCAGCGACACCCGCCCGCCGGCCAGGACCTGGGCGAAGGTGTCGCGGCCCAGCTGGTCGGTGCCCATGGGATGGGCCAGGCTGGGGCCCTGGTTCTTGGCGCGGATGTCGATGTAGTTGGGCGGGATGTCCCAAAGCCAGGGGCCGAAGATCACCAGCAGGCTGACGAAGATGAAGAATCCCATCCCGAGCAGGGCGCCGCGGTGGGTCTTGAACTGGTCCCACACATCGGCCCATTGCGAGCGCCCGGCACGGTTCCGTCCGGCTTGCGCGAGGGTGGCATCAGTCATAGCGGATCCTCGGGTCGAGTATGCCGTAAAGGATGTCGGCGATCAGGTTGAACAGGACGATCAGCACCGCGAAGATGAAGGTCAGCGTCTGCACCAGCGGAATGTCGGCCCCCTGGATGCCGATGATCAGCAGCTGGCCCAGCCCGTTCACCTTGAACACCTGCTCGGTTATGATCGCCCCGCCGAACACCTGCGGCACGTTGAGCGCGATCACCGTGACCACCGGGATCAGCGAGTTGCGCAGCACATGCACCAGCAGCACCGTCTTTTCCTTCAGCCCCTTGGCCCGGGCGGTGCGCACGTAGTCCTGGTTGAGGTTGTCGAGCATCGAGGCACGCATGAAGCGGCTGATCTGGGCGGCATTGAACAGCGCCAGCACGAAGACCGGCATCGCCATCTGCCGCACCTGCTGCACGAAGCTGGACCAGTCCTCGACCACCAGCGTGGTATCGTAGATCGAGGGGAACCATCCCAGCCAGACCGAGAAGACGACGATCATCAGCACCCCGGTAAAGAAGGTGGGCACCGAGAAACCGACCATCGAGATGAAGGTGCCGGCCTGGTCGAACCAGCTGTACTGGCGGTAGGCCGAAATCACCCCGATGGGAATGGCGATGATGATCCCCACCACGTAGGACATGCCCACCACCCACAGGGTCTGGGGCATGCGCTCGACGATCAGGTCGACCACCGGCGAGCGGGTGGCCCAGCTGCGCACCCGCAGCCGGTCGCCATCACCGATCTGGATGCCGAACCACTGCTCGATGATGTTGAGGGGTTCGTTGATGAAGAACTGCTTGCACCACAGCAGGTAGCGCACCCAGATCGGCTGATCGAGGCCGAGGCTTTCGCGGATCTGCTGGCGCACCTCGGGGGGAATGGTCATCGGCAGGTTGCCGGTGGGGTCGTTGGGGGCGAGATCGAGCAGCAGGAAGATGATGAAACTGATGAACAGAAGCACCGGCACGGTGAACATCAGCCGTCGGATGGTGTAGTTCAGCATGGGGCGGTGTCTCGGTTCATCGGTCTGCGGGAGGGGGCCGCCCCGCGCGAAGGGCGCGGAGCGGCCGGTTTCATGGCCCGGTTACTGGCGATCCCAGTCGGCCACGTTCCACATCTCGCTGTCCCAGGTGTTCAGCTTGATTCCGGTGAGCGAGTTGGCATGCGCCGAGACGCGCCCGCGGTGGATCAGCGGGATCATCGCGCCGTCCTGCATCAGCATGTCGTTGAGCTGCTTGACGATCTCGGCGCGCTCTTCCAGCGGGCCGGTGGCCGCCAGCTTGGCCCACAGCGCGTCATACTCGGGGTTGCAGTAGCGGGGCATGTTGGAGCCCAGCCAGTTGTTGGCCGGCGAGGGGATCTCCTCGCAGGTCCAGGACTTCATGTAGGTTTCCGGGTCCGTGCCGTCGAAGAGGTTGGTGTACATCTCGATGTCGGCATAGAACTTCTGGAAGGTGTCCGGGCTGGACTGGTCACCACCGAAGAACACGGCCGCGTCGATGTTCTTCAGCTCGGTCTCCACGCCGATCTCGGACCACCACTGCTTGATCAGCGCCTGGGTGTCCTGGCGCACGGCGTTGGTCGAGGTCTGATAGAGGATCGACAGGCGCACGCCGTCCTTCTGGCGGATGCCGTCGGGGCCGGGCATCCAGCCGGCCTCGTCGAGGATGGCATTGGCCTTGGCGATGTCCTGCACCAGGCACTCGTCATTGGCGGTGGAGACATAGATCGCCGGTGCCGGCACCACGTTGCAGGTCGCCTGGCCGGCCGCACCATAGCCCACCTCGGCCAGCAGGTTGCGGTCGATCGCCAGGCTCAGCGCCCGGCGCACCGCCGGATCGGTGAGGAAGGGATGGGGCCCGCCTTCCAGTGTCGAGCGCTTCTCGCCCAGGGCCGGATCGGGATTGGTGAGGTTGACCATCAGCCGCTCCACGGCGGTGCCGAAGGCCGAGATCACCGTGCCCTTGCCGCCCTGGGCCATCTGGCTCAGGATCGCCGGGTCGATCTGCAGGTTCCAGGCATAGTCGAATTCGCCGGTTTCCAGCACCGCGCGCGCGGCCGCTGCGGCATCGCCGCCGCCCTTGAAGGTCAGGGTGGCGAAATGCGGCTTGTCGGGATCGCGGAAGTTGGGGTTGGCCTCCATGGTGATCACGTCATTGGCGCGGAACTCCACAACCCTGAAGGGGCCGGTGCCGATGGGGTTGAAGTTCTGCTCGGTGCACTCGGGGGCCCTGGCGCCGACGCAGTTCTCGAACTGGGCGCGCTGGATGATCGGCGTGGTGGCGCCGACGAAGGGCCCGTAGGGGAAGGGCTTGGGCTTGTCGAAGGTGATCTTCACGGTCAGCGGATCGAGGGCCTCGACCTTGGCCACGTCGGCAAAGGCGGCAAGCCCCTGGCAGCCGCCGTCGGGGGCCATGCAGTAGTTGGCGGTGAACACCACGTCATCGGCGGTCAGCTCCGTGCCGTCGGACCACTTGATGCCGGGCTTGATCTTCCAGGTGATGGTGGTCAGATCTTCCGATACCCCGCCGTTGGCGACGGTGGGAATCTCCTCGACCAGCCAGGGCACCATGTTGCCGTTCTCGTCGTAGCGGGCCAGGGGCTCGAGGATCAGCGCCGAGGCGTCGATGTCCTTGGTGCCGCCGGAAAGATAGGGGTTCAGGATCGAGGCCGCCTGCCAGTAGATGATGTTCAGGTTGCCGGCATCGCCCCGGCCGGCCTGGGCTGCAGGCGCGGCGGCCATCGCCAGCGCGGCTGCCATGAGGATTGATCTGTACTTCATTTCACTCTCCTTGTTGGACGCTCTTCGGGACTGCGGTCGCCGCCGTTGCACCGGCGGTCGTTTCTGATTGCGGGGTGCACAGGTGACAGGCCACGAAATGGCCTGCCGCCGCTTCCCGGAATTCGGGTTCCTGCCGGCGGCAGATCTCCATCACCCGCGGGCAGCGGGTGGAAAAGTTGCAGCCTTCGGGCGGGTTGGCCGGCGAGGGCACGTCACCTTGCAGGATGATGCGTTCGGTGGTGGATCGCACCGACGGATCCGGCTCCGGCACCGCCGAAAGCAGCGCCTGCGTATAGGGGTGCAGCGGCGCCGAATAGAGCGCCTCGCGCGGGGCCAGCTCCACCACCTTGCCCAGATACATCACCGCGACCCGGTCGGCGATGTGGCGGACCATGGAAAGATCGTGGCTGATGAACAGGTAGGTGAGGCCGAACTGATCCTGCAGATCTTCGAGCAGATTCACCACCTGGGCCTGGATCGAGACATCGAGCGCGGCGATGGGTTCGTCGCAGACGATGAACTTCGGGTTGAGCGCCAGCGCCCGGGCGATGCCGATGCGTTGGCGCTGGCCGCCGGAAAACTCGTGCGGGAAGCGGTTGGCGAAATCGCGGCTCAGCCCCACGGCATCCATCAGCTCGTGCACGCGCTGCATCTTCTCGCGGCGCGTCAGGGTGGTGTGCTCGTCGAGCGGCTCGGCGATGATCTTGGCTACCGTCATGCGGGGGTTGAGGCTGGCCTGCGGATCCTGAAACACCATCTGCATGGTCGGGCGCAGCTTGCGCAGCTCGGCGTGGCTGGCCCGGGCGATATCGTGGCCGTTGATGCGGATGGTGCCTTCGGTGATGTCGTAAAGGCGCAGGATGGCGCGCCCGCAGGTGGATTTGCCGCAGCCCGATTCGCCCACCAGGCCGAGGGTCTCGCCCTCGAGGATGTCGAAGCTCACGCCATCGACCGCCTTCACCGCGCCGATCCGCCGGCGCAGCACCCCGGCCATGATCGGGAAATGCATCTTCAGCCCCCGCACCTCGACCAGCGGCTTGCGGGTGGGGCCGGCATCAAACATCGCGCGGCCCTCCGGTTTCGGGGTTCCAGAAACAGGCCGCGTCATGGGCCGGGCCGACGGGGATGCGCGGCGGGTTCGCACGGTCGCAGATATCCATCGCGTGCACGCAGCGCGGGCGGAACAGGCAGGAGGTGGGCTCGGCCCCCAGAACGGGGGGCTGGCCCTCGATCACCCGCAGCCGCGGGGCGCGCTTGCCGCGCACGGTGGGAATGGTCTCCAGCAGGGCGCGGGTGTAGGGGTGACGGGGGTTTTCGAACAGTTCGCGCACCGGGGCATGTTCCACCACCTGGCCGCCATACATCACCATCACCCGGTCGGCGATGCCGGCGATCACCCCCAGATCGTGGGTGATCCAGATGATCGCCATGCCCAGCTTGCGGCGCAGCTCCTTCACCAGTTCCAGGATCTGGGCCTGGATGGTGACGTCGAGCGCGGTGGTGGGTTCGTCGGCGATCAGCACCTCCGGGTCGCAGGCCAGCGCCATGGCGATCATCACCCGCTGGCGCATGCCGCCCGAGAACTGGTGCGGGTAGTCCTTCAGCCGCGCCGCCGCATCGGGAATGCCCACCAGGTCCAGCAGTTCGGCGGCCCGGGCGCGCGCCTGCGCCTTCGACAGCCCCATGTGCGTGCGCAGCGGCTCCATCAGCTGGAAGCCGACGGTAAACACCGGGTTGAGCGAGGTCATCGGATCCTGGAACACGAAGCCGATGCGCGCCCCGCGGATCGAGCGCAGCGTGTCGTCGTCGGTGTTCAGCAGGTCCAGGCCATCGAAAAGAACCCGGCCCTGGCGCACCTCGGCAGGTGGCGAGGGCAGCAGGCCGATCAGCGACATCATGGTCACGGACTTGCCCGAGCCCGATTCCCCCACCACGCCCAGT
>JALSGY010000014.1 GCA_026982515.1 Paracoccaceae bacterium | reverse complement strand
AGAGGCCAGCACCGGCAGGGTGATGTGCCAGAAATAGTCGGCCACCTTGCCCAGCAGGGAAAGCTCTTCCCAGTTGTCCGAAACCAGCCCGCGCAGCGGGAAGATCTGCCAGTAGGAGCCGCCGGCGAACAGCACCAGGAGCAGGATGGCGAACAGGAAACCGGGGATGGCGTAGCCCACGATGATCAGCGCGCTGGTCCAGGTGTCGAAGCGCGAGCCGTCGCGCACCGCCTTGCGGATGCCCAGCGGAATCGACACGAGATAGGCCAGCAGCGTCGTCCACAGGCCCAGGGTGATCGAGACCGGCAGCTTGTCCCAGACCAGCTCCAGCACCCCGGCATTGCGAAAGTAGCTTTCGCCGAAATCGAAGCGGACATAGCTCCACATCATGTTCAGGAAACGCTCGAGCGGCGGCTTGTCGAAGCCGAACTGGCGCTCGAGCTCCTTGATGAACTCCTCGGGCAGGCCACGCGCCCCGAGATACCTGGAGCCGTTGTCCTCGCCCTGGGCGGGCATGTTCTCCCGGGCCTCCTGCCCACCCCCGGCGATGGTCTCGAACACGTCGCCCTCGCCCTGCATCCGGGCGAGGATCTGCTCGATCGGCCCGCCGGGGACGAACTGTGTCAGCGTGAAGTTGATGATCATGATCCCCAGGAGCGTGGGAACGATCAGCAACAACCGCCGCAGGATGTATGCGCCCATGTCGCGCCCGCCCCGGCTGCCCGACCTCCTAGCGCAGGGCGCCGGCGGCCTTCAGGGCCTCGGCCTTCTCGGCGTTGTACCACCAGAAATCGAGGTAGCCGAGATCATAGGGCGGCAGGTTCTCGGGGTATTCGAACATGTCGAAATAGGCCACCGTGTGCACGTCCTTGTACCACTGCGGCACCCAGAAGCGCAGCGCCCGCAGCACCCGGTCGAGCGCCTTGACCGCGGGGATCAGCTGCTCCTTCGTTTCGGCATTGCGAACCACCTCGATCAGCGCATCCACCGCCTCGTTCTTCAGCCCCGGAGAGTTGAACACCGACACGTCCGCATCGGCCGAGCCGAACATCTGCGCCAGCCCCGAGCCGGGCTCGTAGCCCAGCGCCAGGTTGTCGATGACGAGATCGTAATCGAAGGCATAGCGGCGATCGACCCACTGTGCATTGTCCACGCGGTTGAGCACGGCATCGACGCCGATCTTGCGCAGGTTGTCCACATAGGGGTTGATGATCCGGTCGAAGGCCGGCGATCGCGAGAGGAACTCCACCCGCAGCGTCTCGCCACTGGCGTTGCGGCGCATGCCGTCATCGCCCACCGGCCAGCCGGCCTCCTCCAGCAGCGCCGCCGCCTTGCGGGCATTGCGCCGGTCGAAGGCCTGATCGGGGCTGGAGACGGTGCCCATCACAGGCTCGGAATCGAGCACCCCTTCGGGCAGCTTGTCGGCGAGCGGCTCCAGCACCGCCAGTTCTTCCGGAGAGGGCAGGCCCGTGGGCTCCAGGTAGGAATTCTCGACGAAGGAATTGATCCGTTCGTAAAGACCGAAGAACAGGCTTTCGTTCGACCACTCGAAGTTGAACATCATCTCGATCGCCTGACGCACCCGGATGTCCTGGAACTGCGGCCGGCGCAGGTTGAAAACGAAGCTCTGCCCCGGCGCCATGTTGCCGTTGTAAAGCTCCTCCTTGACCACATAGCCGTTCTGAAGCGCCGGGAAATCATAGCCCGTGGCCCATTGCTTGGAGGAATTCTCGACCCGGAAGGTATAGGCCCCGGCCTTGAACCCCTCGAAGGCGGCGTTGCTGTC
The DNA here is from genome assembly GCA_026982515.1 of Paracoccaceae bacterium. GTDB lineage: Bacteria > Pseudomonadota > Alphaproteobacteria > Rhodobacterales > Rhodobacteraceae > S012-89. Next base: position 4,883 of record JALSGY010000014.1, on the reverse strand, counting down.
GGCGAAATATTCCACCCGGATGCGGTCGAAGTTGTTGCGCCCTCGGTTGATCGGCAGATCCCGACCCCAGTAATCGGGGTTGCGCTTGTAGACGATGCGCTCGTTGATGTCGTAACTGTCCAGCACGTAGGGGCCGGTGGCAAGGAAGGGCTCGAGGCTGGATTCATCAAGCCGCGCGCCGGTCTTCTCGAACCAGGCTTTGGACAGCACCGGTGTGGAGCCGGCCTGATCGATGCGGTCGAGCTTGGCGCTCTCGGGCACGAAGGTGAACTTCACGGTGCGTTCGTCCAGCGCCTCGACGCTCTGGATGATACGCGACACGCCCTCGCGGTAGGAGGGCAGGCCCTGCTCCATGAACAGGTTGTGGGTGAACACCACGTCCTCGGCCGTCACCGGCGTGCCATCGGAAAAGGTCACGCCCTCGCGCAAGCGGAAGATCACCCATGAATGATCCTCGGGATATTCCAGGGTTTCGCAGATCAGGCAGTAGGCAGAGCCGATTTCGTCGGCGGTGCCGGTCATCAGCCGCTCGACCCCGATGGTCGCCCCCCAGGCCGAGACCCCCTTGCGCGAATAGGGGTTGAAGCTGTCGAAGGTGCCCATCGTCCAGATGGCGATCTCGCCGCCCTTGGGCGCATCCACGTTGACGTAATCGAGCTGCTGGAAGTCGGCCGGGTATTTCAGCCCCCCGAACTTGGAGAAGCCGTGCGCAACGGTGGTTTCCTGTGCCATGGCGAGGGAGGCCCACAGCAGGGCCGCAAGCAGAAGCGGCCCGGCCATCAGGAGGCGCACGAGCGTGCCGTTTTCCCTGGCCCTCACCGCGGTTCCCGCTTTCATCCCTGTCATCGCCATTGTCACCTCCATCGCTGTGCGGGCCGGGCCCGCTCTTTTTCCTGTTTGCTACAGCTAAAGGCGGCGAAGGCGAACAATCAAGTTGATAATCCGTGATGCCTGCGATCTCCGGTCCCGGCGGGCTCCCGGCAGAAGGCCGACGAAACGAAAGGGGCCGCCCCGCAGGACGGCCCGATATCTCTTGCAGATTTCCGTGGCCTTATTCGGCCAGGCTCTGCAGATAGGCAATGATGTTCGCCCGATCTTCGGGCTTCTTGAAACCCTTGAAGATCATCTTGGTCCCCGGCGCATAGCTCTTGGGGTTTTCCAGGAAACCGCTGAGCGCCTCCGGTTCCCAGTTGCCCTCCATCTCGGCCAGGGTCGCCGAGTAGCGGAACCCCTCGACAGAGCCGATGTCGCGCCCGACCACCCCGTAGAGGGTCGGGCCGGTGCGGTTGGTGCCCGGGGTGATGGCATGGCACGCGGCACAGCTCTTGAACAGCCGGGCACCCTTTTCCGGGTCGGCCGAGGCCAGAAGGGTGGCGAAATCGGGCCCTTCCTCGACCGCGGCCTCCTCTGCGCCGCCGCCGTCCTCTTCGGTTTCGATCACATAGGCCAGTTCCCTTTCGCCCTCGCCGCCCTTTTCGCCGAATCCGTAAAGGCTGTTGGCCGCCCAGTTGGCAAGCAGAAAGACCAGCAGGGTGCTCGTCAGGCCACCCACGATCTTGGTCACTTTCATTGTGTCGAACATGTCGCGTTCCATGTTGTGCAAAGTCCGGCGCTTTCTATCCGCTTCCACAGGCAGGTTTCAAGGTATAAGACCGCGACGAAACGACCTCTCACGAATTTGACAACCCGCGGGAAGACGAAATGACCGGCCGCATCGCATTCCAGGGGGAGCCCGGCGCCTATTCGCACCAGGCCTGCCACGACGCCCGCCCCGAGATGGAGGCCGTCCCCTGTCCGACCTTCGAGGAGGTCATCGAGACCGTGCGCCGGGGAGATGCCGATCTGGCCATGCTTCCGGTGGAGAACACCACCTACGGCCGGGTGGCCGACATCCACCACCTGCTGCCGGCCTCGGGGCTGCACATCGTGGACGAGGCCTTCGTGCGGGTGCACATCAACCTGCTGGGCGTGCCCGGCAGCACCACGGACCGGGTGAAGAAGGCGCTGAGCCACACTGTCCTGCTGGGGCAGTGCCGCGACTTCCTGCGCGAGCACGGGATCGCCCCGGTTACCGCCGCCGATACCGCCGGTGCGGCCAAGCGGGTGGCGGAGGCCGCCGATCCGTCCCAGGCCGCCCTCGCCTCGGAGCTGGCCGGCGAGATCTACGGGCTGGAGGTTCTGGCCCGCCATATCGAGGACCATTCGCACAACACCACCCGCTTCCTCCTGATGGCACGCGAGCCCGACCACACCCGCCGCGGCGCACACGGGATGATCACCTCCTTCGTGTTCCAGGTGCGCAACATTCCGGCGGCGCTCTACAAGGCGATGGGAGGATTTGCGACCAACTCGGTGAACATGACCAAGCTGGAAAGCTACATGGTGAACGGCTCGTTCACCGCCACCCAGTTCTATGCCGATATCGAGGGCCACCCCGACGACCGCAACGTGCGCCTCGCCCTCGAAGAGCTGGACTACTTCACCGATTACCTGAAGATCCTCGGCGTCTACCCTGCCGATCCGCGCCGCCGCTAGGCTCAGGCGCCGGGGCGGGCGCCGGCCTCGGGGTGCTTTTCCAGATCGCGGGCGAATTTCGCCACCCGTTTGGCGAAACGTTCGTTGAGCCGGTTCTTGGCCAGCTTCATCGACTGCACCAGCAGCCGCGCCGTAATCGTGCGCGGGGCCAGTTCAAGCCCCACGATCACCCGGGTGCGGTTGCGCGAAAGCGCGAGGAACTGCATCTCGAAATCCGCCTCCAGGCCACCCACGACCGACTGGATCAGAATGCGCTCCGGCGCATCGAAGCTGGTCAGCTCGGCCTTCAGCCGCCGTGGCTTGCCCCGGTAGTCGAAGCGGGCGTTCCAGCGCAGCCCCGGCGCCGGGGTACCGCCTGCGCCGTTCTCGCGCTCGATCTCGATGCCGCGGCGCATGGCCTGCCGTTCGAAGCTGGGGAAATCCGATGCCCGTTCGAAGACGAACTCGATCGGGGCCTCGATATCCTGCCGGGTCGAAAACTTCATTGCCTGTCCACTCGTTCCCTGGCCCGCCTGTTGCGATCACCTGCCTTTTGCGGACAATCGGGCCAATCCGCAAGCCCGTTTTCAATGGGAAATGGGGCAATCTGGCCTTCGCGGCCGGGCACCGCCGTTTCCGCGCGCCATGTCAGCGGCGCGCCAGGCGCACAAACGCCCCACCCACGGCAGACGGCGCGCCACCTCCCCGGCATCGACAGTCTGTTTCCATTTTCAAGATGTCTGGCGCTTCCGAGCACGCTCGGTTAACCAATGTTGCAAAACGCAACGGCCCACCGCGGCGGGCCGTGTCAATCCGGGCGCATGGCGGGAAATAATTGAACGACAAGGTTACGATAGCGCACGATCCCTCTGACTGTCCGGTGCGGCTGCGCATTCTGGCCACCTCCGATATCCACCTGCATATCCACCCGCATGACTATTACGCCGACCGCCCTGCACGGGCACTCGGCCTGGCCCGCACCGCAACGCTGATCCGCCGAGAGCGCTCGCAGACCCCCAACGTGCTGCTCCTCGACAACGGCGATTTCCTGCAGGGCACGCCGGTTGGCGATTACATCGCGGACAATCCCGGGCTGCTGAAAGAAGCCCCCCACCCCGCGGTGGCCGCAATGAACCTGCTCGGCCATGACGTCGCCACCCCCGGCAATCACGAGTTCAACTACGGGCTGGATTTCATGCTGCAAGCCCTCGCGGGGGCCGCCTTTCCGCTGGTCTCGGCCAACCTGCTGAGCACGCCCGGCGGCAAGCCGCTGCTGGAGCCCTTCGTGATCCTTGAGCGCAACCTGACGGATGACGAAGACCGCCCGCGCCGCGTGCATATCGGGGTGACCGGCTTCCTGCCGCCGCAGATCATGGCCTGGGACAGCCACCTGGCCGGGCAGGTGACGACGAAGGATATCCTTGCCGCCGCCCGCGAGGTGGTGCCCCGGATGCGGGCCCGCGGCGCCGATATCGTGATCGCCCTGGCCCACAGCGGCATCGGCCCGGCCGAGCACCGCGAGGGCATGGAAAACGCCGCCGTGCCGCTGGCCGGGGTCGAAGGAATAGATGCGATCGTGGCCGGCCACAGCCACGCGCTCTTTCCCTCGCCCGCCTTCGAAGGCCACCCCGGGGTTGATGCCGGGCGCGGACGGATCGGGCAGGTGCCGGCGGTGATGCCGGGCTTTGCCGGCAGCCACCTGGGGATCATCGACCTGACGCTGAAACACGACGGAAGGCGCTGGCGGGTGACAACCAGCAACAGCCGCCTGCTGAGCGCCGAGGGCCAGCCCCCCGACGAGGACGTGCTGCGCGCCGTCGCGCCGGCGCATGAGGCCACCCTGGCCCGCATTCGCCGCCCGGTGGCACGCACCGAAGTACCGCTGCACAGCCATTTTGCGCGCATTGCCCCTTGCGCAATGCTGCAGCTGGTGGCCGACGTGCAGCGCGGCGCCGTCCGCGAGGCCCTGCGCGGCACCGCCCACGAGGGCCTGCCGGTGCTTTCGGCCATTGCGACGTTTCGCACCGGCGGGCGCGACGGGGCGGGGCATTTCACCGATATCCCCCCCGGCCCGCTGACGCTGCGGGATCTGGGTGCGCTCTACCCCTACCCGAACACCATCTGCGCCCTGCTCCTGACCGGCGCCCAGCTGCGCGACTGGCTGGAGCGCGCGGCCGGCCAGTTCAACCGGATCGAGCCCGACGCCCCCGGCCAGATGCTGCTGGATGAGGGGTTTCCCGGCCACCATTTCGACGTGATCCACGGGCTGCGCTGGCGGATCGACCTGCGCCAGCCTCCCCGCTTCGATCATGAAGGCACCCTGGCCAATCCCGGCGCCTGCCGCATCGAGGGGCTGGAATTCGCCGGCA
>JALSGY010000013.1 GCA_026982515.1 Paracoccaceae bacterium | reverse complement strand
GCAAGGCCCGATCCGATCCTCGAGGCCCCGGCGCGGGACGGCCAGGGCGCGGCCGCGATCATGACCTGCCCGTCGCTGGCACAGGATGCCGAAGCGGCGGAGCGCATGCGCCTGCTGTGGCAGACCGCCCTGGACGCCCTGCTCGACGACTGGACGGACGCCCCCGAGCGGTTGGCGAGGATGCACCTGATCCTGCTCGTGCCGGACGTGACGACGGAGCGGGGAAGCGAACTCGATGCAGGCGACTGGCCGTCGCTCATCGCCGGGCGACTGGGTCATGAGCGGCCGGAGAACATCGAAGTGCGTCCGGTGCGGGAGGATGTCACGGCCGCCTGGCTCGAGGTGGCGGAGCGGCTCGAGGACGAAACCTGCGAGGGCATCGTGCTGGGCGTGGTGGACACACTGCTCGATCCGGCCAGCCTCATGGCGCTGGCCGCCGAACACCGGTTGTTGCTCGAAGGAGACGCCGAGGGATTCGCGCCGGGCGAGGCGGCGGCCTTCGTGGTGCTCGAAAGGGCGGCTGCGGCAGGCCCGCGGACCCGGGCCAGGTTGCGGGCGATCGCACGCCTGCCGGAACCCGAGCACGGCAGGATCGGGGAGACGCGCCTCAACGCCCTGTCGCAGGCCATCGGCCTGGCCGCCGCGGAGGCGGGCGCCACGGTCGGGGACATCGACTGCCTCTGTGCGACCGTGGCGGGAGGGCCGGGGAAGGAAGTGGAATGGTTTCAGGCCGCTTTCGACCTCTGGCCGGTGAGGCTCGACGAGGCCGAGCGTCTGGCCATGCAGAACGGTGACACGGACATGCCTCCCCAGCCACCGCCCGCCCCCGAACCCGAGCGGCTCGATCCGGCCCTGCTGCTCGGCGAGACGGGGCACGCCGGCCTGCTGTTGTCGGTGCTGTGCGCCTGTGCCCGCTTCGACTTCGTCTGGCCTGCGGTGCGCAACGTGCTGGTCGCGGAGTTGCCGGATGCACCCTGGCGTGGTGCCCTGTGGCTGGAAGCGGTGAGGGAAGCCGGCGTGGAATAACGCGCCGCGCACGGCTCTTTCTGATCTGAAAAAACGGGGGGCATCATCGAATCTTGTGGGCGGATGCAGGCCGGCTCAAGCGCAGCGGAGCCGGCAAAAATCGTGTCATTCCGACATGGGGGCTCCGCTACGCTTGAGCTGCTCTACTTTGAGACGAGCAATATGCACAAAAAGACAGGAGACATGGAACGATGGGATTACTTTCACGTGCAACCTTCGCCGTCACAGGGTATGCCAACCTTGAGAAATCGCAACGCGAGGCGCTGGCTGAAGCCCTCTGTGCCCTTTTCCCGGAGCATGAGCTTGAAGTTTCCTGGCGGGATGGGTTCCGGGATGCCTCGCCGGCGGAAAAGGCAGCCGTTCTTCGGTGTTTGTCCGGCAAGAAACCGGTCATACAGATTGGCGCGAAGGGCGGATTCATCGATCTCGAAAAACTGCCCACCGAAAAGCTCGGCGACGTACTCGCCCTTCTTGAGAGACACGGGTTGAAGGCAGGGAGCGGCGATGATGAAGGTCCGGATTCATTGTTGCTGATTGCGGTGATTTTTGCGTTGTCTCTGGTCGCCGTGTTCGTGGTTTACCTCTATCCGGCCATCGAGTATCGCAACGAGACTCTCGCCAATGTCACTGCGGTTTTGCTGATTCTGACGATGCTGGGCGGATTGCTTCTGGTGACCACGGCAGGGCGTTTCGATGAACTTTCGCTCACACGGGCGAGATCGGCGATGGTGATGTTCTTGCCCGGTTTTCTGGTACTCGCGCCCTGGTCGGTGTTGTTGGTTCCCTTGTTGCGTCTACGCCTGCACTGGAATTTCGTCCGTGCGACGGCTGTATCCCGAAGTCCTGCCGAGTCGTAACCGGGATTGGGTTTTCTGCTTGTTGAATGCAGGCTCCGCTGCGCTTGAGCCGCCTGCCCCTGCGCGAATCCCTTCTCGCTGGCGACGGCCTTCGGCTCAGATCCAGATCAGGTAACCCATCTCGAACGGGTGCGCCAGCAGGCGGTGGTGGGGATAGAGGCGCAGGCGGTAGGTCTTGAGGCCGCATTCGTCCGGTTGCAGGTCGAGGGTGAAGATGTGGCTCTTGCCGTCCTGCTCCGCGTGCTGCAGGGGATAGACGGCCTCCGTGTGGAAGGTGCCGTGGGCGTCGGTATGGCCGAGCACGCATTCCACGGTGACGTCGTCGGGGGCCAGGCCGTCCAGATAGGCGCGCGCCCGTACCGGCAGGGCGGTGCCGTACTGCAGCCAGGGACGGGCTTCGTCGAGCCGTTCGGCATGGACCTTGTCCCAGTGCTGGCGGATCCTCTCTTGCCAGCCTTTCCAGCGGGCCAGTTTGGGTAGGGTGCGCTCGCGCAGCAGCGCACCATTGTTTCCGCAATTTGTCCGGGTAAGGGCAGGGCGGTGCTTCGCTTCGCGAACGCGCACCCTACGGTTTCTTCCTGACAGGCTGTTGAAAAAGCCCTTCTCCAGGCTTTTTCAACCCGGGAAAGGAAAAAGCGGTTTCCCATTTCCTCACATTTTCAACGACTTGACAGCATTGAAAATGGTGATGCCTCCATGCATCGCGCACCGGCTGTCGAAAAACGGCGTTTTTCAACAGCCTGTTAGGCCACTGGTTGCCCGCTGCATGCCGTGTGAGTCTGACGAGCCGAGGATCTGGTACAATTTTCATCGAGTCGGCCAGACAGTCGCTCCGTCCGCAAGGAACGGGGAGGAAAGTCCGGGCTCCACAGGGCAGGGTGCCAGGTAACGCCTGGGAGGCGCGAGCCTACGGAAAGTGCCACAGAGAACAGACCGCCGATGGCCTTCGGGCACAGGCAAGGGTGAAACGGTGCGGTAAGAGCGCACCGCGCCACTGGCAACAGTGGTGGCAGGGCAAACCCCACCCGGAGCAAGACCAAATAGGGGAACAACGTGTGGCCCGCACGGTTCCCGGGTAGGTCGCTCGAGGTGTGTGGTGACACACATCCCAGATGAATGGCTGTCCACGACAGAACCCGGCTTATCGGCCGACTCGATAATCAGTGGCGGGGGACGAGTGGCGAGGGACGAGGAACGGCGTCGGGGCCGGACTTCGACTGGCGGCTCGGTTCTCGTGTCGATATTCGACTTCGAACAATTGGGGCCTTCGGGCCCCTTTTTTGATTAAAAAGTGTACAATAGTTGACTGTAAAACCCCTCCCCATCTTCTGAAAGCACTTTAGCTGCTGATTTCAAGTTGTTGTTTTTTCTTTATTCTCTGATCCCGGATTCGACCGGTTAGCGGTCGTGATCCACCCGCTTATGCCCTTCGTAAGTCGCTGTCTGACAAGAAAGATTTCCCGTTTTTGTGCGCTGGTTTGCTTGACGGGTGGGGTATGGGCTTTCTATAGTGTGACAGAGTGGATCAATGTGGGAATAAATGGGGGATTCTGGCGTGGGGGTCTATCGGTGTTCCGGGGCGTAAACACCCTGAACCTGGATGCAAAAGGTCGCATGGCGATGCCCAGCAAGTACCGGGAGCGCCTGGCGGCGACCTGTGACGGCCAGCTGGTCGTCACCGTCGATCTGCGCGATCCCTGCCTCCTCATCTATCCCCAGCCCGAATGGGAAGACATCGAGCGCAAGCTGGTGCGCCTGGGCAACCTCGATCCGAACGCCCGGCGCCTGCAGCGGCTGCTGATCGGCCATGCCACCGACGCGGAACTGGACGGCAATGGCCGCATCCTGGTGCCCCCGCCGCTGCGGGAGTTCGCCGGGCTGAACAAGAAGGTGGCGCTGATCGGTCAGGGCAAGAAATTCGAACTGTGGGACGAACAGGTCTGGAACGACGAGCGCCAGAAGTGGCTCGCCGAGGGCGCGAAGGACGGCGAACTCTCGGCCCAGCTGGAGTCCCTGTCGCTGTGACCGGCGGCGCACACCGGCCGGTCCTGCTGGAGGAGGCATTGACGGCATTGAACATCCGGGTGGACGGGCGCTACGTGGACGGCACCTTCGGCCGGGGGGGGCACAGTGGCGCCATTCTGGAACGCCTGGGCCCCGAAGGCCGCCTGCTGGCGCTGGACAAGGATCCGGAGGCGGTGGCCGAGGGCGGGCGCCGCTTCGGCAGCGATCCGCGCTTCGCCATTCGCCAGGGCTCCTTCGCCGAGATTGGCGAGGTGACGCGCACCCTGGGCTGGCTGGGCGAGGTGGACGGCATTCTGCTGGATCTCGGGGTCTCCTCGCCCCAGCTCGACGATGCGTCCCGCGGCTTCAGCTTCCGCCACGACGGCCCGCTGGACATGCGCATGGATCCCGAACGGGGGCCGCCCGCCGCCGACTGGCTGGCCGGGGCCGGCGAGCAGGAGATTGCCCGTATATTGAAGGAATACGGCGAGGAGCGCTTCGCCCGGCGCATCGCCCGCGCCATCGTCCAGGCCCGGGCCGAGGCGCCCATCGAGACCACGGCCCGGCTGGCGGCGATCATCGCCGCGGCCGTGCCGACCCGGGAGCCGGGCAAGGACCCGGCCACCCGCAGTTTCCAGGCGATCCGGATCTTCATCAACCGGGAACTGGAGGACCTGCAGGCCTTTCTCGATCAGGTGCTGGCGGTCCTGGCGCCGGGGGGGCGGCTGGCCGTGATCAGTTTCCACTCGCTGGAGGACCGGCTGGTGAAGCGCTTCATCCGGGAACAGGAGAAGGGCGACCGCTTCCCCCCGGACATGCCGGTGACGGTGGCCCAACTGCAGCCGAAGCTGCGCGCCGTGGGCAAGCCGGTGCGGCCCACCGAGGCGGAAGTGGAGGACAACCCCCGGGCACGCAGCGCCATCCTGCGGGTGGCCGAGCGGCTGGCCGGGGAGGCGGCGTGAGGCGCCATCTGCCCGTGGCGCTGCTCGCCGTGGCGGTGCTGGCCAGCGCCCTGGGCGTGGTGTACGCCAAGCATCGCAGCCGCGCGCTGTTCGTGGAACTCGATGGCCTGCAGCAGCAGCGGGACGCGATGAACGTGGAGTGGGGCCAGTTGCAGCTCGAACTGAGTACCTGGGCCACCCAGAGCCGGATTGAACGGATCGCGCGGCGCCGGCTGCGCATGAAGAACGTGGATTTCGACAACGTGGTGATGATGCGCCCATGAGCAAGCCCCTGCACAAGCCGGTTTCGGCCTTCCGCCTCGCGGTGGTAGGCGGCGTGGTGCTGCTGGCCGGTGCCGTGCTGGTCTGGCGGGCCGTGGATCTGCATGTCTTCAACCGCGACTTCCTCAAGAACCAGGGCGATGCCCGCACCCTGCGGGTGGTGCCGGTGGCCGCCCACCGGGGCATGATCACCGATCGCAACGGCGAGCCGCTGGCCATCTCCACCCCGGTCGACTCGGTCTGGGTGCAGCCGAAGGTCTTCGCCACGGTCCATGATCGCTGGCCGGAGCTGGCCCGGCTGCTGAAACTGGATCCGGAGCGCCTGCAGCGCCTCGTGCTGGCCCGCCAGGATCGGGAATTCGTCTATCTCAAACGCCACGTCAGCCCGCAGCTCGCCGAACGGGTCATGGCCCTCGGCCTGCCCGGCGTCAATCTGCAACGGGAATACCGCCGCTACTATCCTGCCGGCGAGGTGACCGCTCACGTCGTGGGCTTCACCGACATCGACGACCGCGGCCAGGAAGGCCTGGAGCTGGCCTACGACGAATGGTTGCGGGGCACCCCCGGCAGCAAGCGGGTGTTGCGGGATCGCCTCGGCCGGGTGGTGCGCAACGTGGAGCAGATCCGCAAGCCCGAGCCGGGCCGCAACCTGGCCCTGAGTCTGGACCGGCGCATCCAGTACCTGGCCTACCGCGAACTCAAGCGGGCGGTATTCCGTCACCGGGCCCGCTCCGGCTCGCTGGTGATCCTCGACGTGCACAGCGGCGAGGTGCTGGCCATGGTCAACCAGCCGGCCTTCAACCCCAACGACCGGGGCCAGTTTCGGCCGGCCCAGACCCGCAACCGCGCCGTCACCGACGTCTTCGAGCCGGGCTCCACCATCAAGCCCTTCACCATCGCCGCGGCCCTGCTTTCGGGCCGTTACCGTGCCGAGTCTCGCATCGATACCTCGCCCGGGCACTATCGCCTGGGGCGGGCCGTGATCCGCGACAGTCGCGACTACGGTCGGATCAGCCTCACCACGGTGATCCAGAAATCGAGCAACGTGGCCGCCAGCAAGATCGCCCTCACCCTGCCCGATGCGCTGCTCTACCGCGTGCATACCCGGTTCGGTTTCGGCGCCGATACCGGCAGCGGCTTTCCCGGTGAGGTCAGCGGCCTGCTCAACGACGCCGGCCACTGGCGGCGGATCGAGAAGGCCACCCTGGCCTACGGTTACGGCATGTCGGTGACCGCCCTGCAACTGGCGCGGGCCTACGCGGCCCTGGCCGACGACGGTCGCCTGCACCCCGTAAGCTTTCTGAAGGTGGCGACACCGGAGCCGGCCCGCCGCGTGCTGCCGACGCGGATCGCCCGTCAGATCCGGGACATGCTCGAGGCGGTGGTGGCCGAGGGCGGCACCGGCACCCGGGCCCGGATCGCCGGCTACCGGGTGGCGGGCAAGACGGGTACGGTGAAGAAGGCCGCCGGCGGCGGCTACAGCGAAGATCGCCATGTTTCGGTGTTCGCCGGCTTCGCGCCGGCCAGCCGTCCACGGCTGGCAATGGTGGTCACCGTCGACGAACCCCGGGA
>JALSGY010000012.1 GCA_026982515.1 Paracoccaceae bacterium | reverse complement strand
GCCCCGGCCACCACGATCGAGATCCTCACCCCCGATTTCCTCAAGTGCGACGATTCGGTGCTGGAGGTGGTCGTCGCGGCCCGGCCCGACGTCTTCAACCACAATCTCGAAACCGTGCCGGGGCTCTACCCTTCGGTGCGTCCCGGCGCGCGCTATTTCCACAGCTTGCGCCTGCTGCAGCGCGTCAAGGAGATCGACCCGACCATGTTCACCAAGTCCGGCATCATGGTGGGGCTGGGCGAGGACCGGCAGGCGGTGATGCAGGTGATGGACGACATGCGCGAGGCGGATGTGGATTTCCTGACCATCGGCCAGTATCTGCAGCCCACCCCCAAGCACCACGCGGTGGCGCGTTTCGTCACCCCCGAGGAGTTCAGGGCCTACGAGAAGGCCGCCCTCGGCAAGGGGTTCCTGATGGTCTCGGCCACGCCGCTGACGCGTTCGTCCTACCATGCGGGAGAGGATTTCGCCCGCCTGCGGGCTGCCCGCCTGAAGAGGGCCGGGCAGGGCTGAGGCGGCCCGTCCGCACCGCTCAGCGTCCGATCCGCCCGCGCGGATCGCCGCCGGTGGTCAGCCACTCGGGCCAGCCTGCAAGGCGCTCGATGGCGAAAAGCAGCAGGGCCAGCGCCACCACCCCCAGCACCAGCTTGACCCGCCCCTGTGACGGCGGGTGACGGGCCCATCTGGCCATGCGCAGAAGAAAGCGGATGTTCATGGCCCCATCCGATCACGAAGCCCTGTGTCCGTCAAACATCATTGCATATCTGCCCGCCCTGTGCGGCAAATCAATCTTTGACCGGCCCCGCCGCAGCCTGCATAATGATAAGAAAAGGTAAATTGTTGGAGGGAGAAAAGGGAAATGAAATTGAGAAAAATCCTTGCCGCGGCCACGCTGGCCGCAACCGTTGCCGCCCCCGTCGTGGCCGATGAAGCCACCGCGCCGAAGATGAGCATGGACGACGTGATCGTCAGCACCCAGAACTACACCGCCGGGGAGATCATCGTGCCCCTGATCCTGTTCTACATGCTGGTCATGGCGCTTTCGAGCTCCGTGGAGAGTCCCTTGCCCGAGACCTGAGCAGCCCGTGGCGCTGCCTGTCATCCCTCGCCGGTGAACCGGACCTTCCCGATATAGGGAAGGTTGCGGTTGCGCTGGGCGAAATCGATGCCGTAGCCCACCACGAATTCGTCGGGGATCTCGAAGCCGGTCCAGGTGGCGCGGATGTCCACCTCGCGGCGCGAGGGCTTGTCGAGCAGGGCGATGGTCTCCAGCCGGCGGGGCTTGCGCGAGCGCAACAGCCCGACCACGTGCTGCAGCGTGTAGCCGGTATCGACGATATCCTCCACCACCAGAACGTCGCGCCCGCCGATCTCGCCGCGCAGATCCTTGAGTATCCGCACCTCGCGGCTCGATTCGGTGCTGTCGCCGTAGGAGGAGGCCTCGAGGAAATCCACCTCGATGTTGAGGCCGATCTCGCGCACCAGATCGGCGATGAACACGAAGGAGCCGCGCAGCAGCCCCACCACCACCAGCTTCCCGGTGCCGGCGAAATGGCGTTCGATCTCGCCGGCCAGCTCCTCCACCCGGGCGGCGATGGCCTTGGCCGAGATCATCGGCTCGATGACATATTCACGCTGCGGCATGACTTCCCCTTGCATTCCCCGGCGCAGTTTACGAAACCGTGAACACAAGTCACCAGAGAAAAAGCCGCATGCCGAAACATTCCGAAACCCGGAAGATGCCCTACACGGCCGAGCAGATGTACGATCTGGTGGCGGACATGGCCCGCTACCCGGAGTTCCTGCCCTGGATGGCCGCGGCGCGCATCCGCTCGTGGAAAAGGGAGGGCGAGTGCGACGTGGCGGATGTGGATCTGGTGATCTCCTTCAAGGTCTTCCGCGAGCGTTTCGGCAGCCGGGCGGTGCTCTGCCCGAAGGAGCGGACCATCGATTCGGAATTCCTCGACGGCCCCTTCCGCTACCTGCACTCGCACTGGGCCTTCCGCGATGTGGAGGGGGGCTGTATCGTCGAGTACGATGTGGATTTCGAGTTCCGCAACGCCATCCTGCAGAAGGTGATCGGGGTGGTGTTCAACGAGGCCATGCAGCGGGTGGTGCGCGCCTTCGAACAGCGCGCGCACGAGCTGTACGGCTGAGGAGGGTCTTGCCTCCGGCGGGAGTATTTCGGGACAGAAGAAGCCGGGAGGAGTGAATGGCCGGGCCGGTGGCATCCATCCTGGGGAGATTTTCCCGAACCGCGCGCCCCGCGCCGCCGGCGCTGGAGGTCATGCGCCTGTCGCTGTTCGACTGGGCGGCCTGCGCCCTGGCCGGGCAGGGCGAGCCGGTGGCCGGGGTGGTGCGCCGGCTGGCGCTGGCCGAGGGCGGCGCGCCGCAGGCCACCGTGGCGGGCGCGGGGCGTCGGGGGCCGGCGCGGGCTGCGGCTTTGGTCAATGGGACCACCTCCCATGCGCTCGATTACGACGACACCCATTTCGCCCATATCGGCCACCCTTCGGTGGCGGTGATCCCGGCCGCCCTGGCGATGGCCGAGCGCGAGGGGTGCGACGGCGAGGAGATGCTGGCCGCGGCGCTGATCGGGGCCGAGGCCTCGGTGCGGGTGGGGGTGTGGCTGGGCCGGGCCCATTATCAGGCCGGGTTTCATCAGACCGCTACCGCCGGAACCTTCGGCGCCACCCTGGCGGCGGCGCGTCTGGCGGGGCTTTCGCAGGAGCGCACCGCCCATGCGCTGGGGCTGGCGGCGACCCGCGCCTCGGGGCTGAAATCGCAGTTCGGCACCATGGGCAAGCCCTTCAACGCGGGGATAGCGGCGGCGAACGGGGTCGAGGCGGCACTGCTGGCGGCGGCGGGGATGGTTTCGAACCCCGGCGCGCTGGACGGGGCGCAGGGCTTCGGGCCCAGCCACGCCGGCGAGGGGCTGGGGCAGGCCTGGGCAGGCCTGGGCGAGAGCTGGCTGATGGAGGAGGTCAGCCACAAGTTTCACGCCTGCTGCCACGGGCTGCACGCGGCGCTCGAGGCGATCGCGGTCCTGCGTGCAAGGGCTCCGGATGAAGAGGTGGCGCGGCTGACCATCGCCACCCATCCGCGCTGGCTGCCGGTGTGCAACATCGCAGAGCCGGCCACCGGGCTGGAGGCCAAGTTCAGCTATCGCCTGACCGCCGCCATGGCGCTGGCCGGGCGCGATACCGCTGCTGTCGCCACCTTCACCGATGGCGCCTGCCGCGACCCCGAACTGGTGGCGCTGCGCGACAGGGTGCGGGTCGGGGCCGATCCGGCCCTGCCCGAGACGGCCGCGCGTGTCACTCTGCGGCTGGCGGACGGGCGCGAGCTGTGCGCCACCCATGATCTGCTCGCCCCCATGGAACCCAGGGAAAAGACCGCACGCCTGCGCGCCAAGGCCGAGGCGCTGCTCGGCCCCGATCTGGCGGCGCGGCTGTGGGCGGCCATCCATCCGCAGGTGGATCCTGCCGCCCTTGGCCGTCTGCTTTCGGGGTGAACCTTCCGGCCGGGCGCCATGGATCGGCCTGTCGCGGACGGGGCGCTTGTTCCCGCCGCCGCGGGATCGGGGCCGCCATTCCCTGCGGCCCTGAACAGTTTCAGGCCAGGGCGGCCAGCAGCATCTGCAGGGCGTGCTCCACCGTCGCCCGGCGCACCCCTGCGCGGCCCAGGGGGCCGAACTCCACCGTCTCGGTGCGGGTGGGGGCGGTGGGCCGGGCCAGCGCGAAGCAGACCCGCCCCTCGGGCTTGTGCTCCGAGCCGCCGGGCCCGGCGATACCGGTGACCGCCACCGCCAGGGTGGCGCCGGAGCGCGCCAGCGCGCCCTCGGCCATCTCGCGCGCCACCTCCTGCGAGACCGCGCCGTGGGCGGCGAGCGTCTCGGCCCGCACATCCAGCATCCGCTGCTTGGCGGCGTTGGAGTAGGTGACGAAACCGCATTCGAATACGTCCGAGGCGCCGGGAATGTCGGTGATCGCGGCGGCGATCATCCCGCCGGTGCAGCTTTCGGCGGTGGCCAGCCGGGCCCGGCTGGCGCGGGCCGCCCCGATCAGCCGCTCGGCGAGCGTCACAGCAGCCATGCGAGGAATTCCCACAGTTCGGCTCCGCGGTGGGCCAGCGTCCCGGCCGCGGTGACCACGACCGCTGCCATCAGCCCCGCGACGACGTCGTCCATCATCACCCCGAAGGCATCCTTGCGGCGATCGGCCCAGCCGACCGGGCCGGGCTTCCAGATGTCGAACAGCCGGAACATCACGAAGCCGCCCACCCAGCCGGGCCAGGGGAAGACCCACGGATCCACCCCCATGTACCACAGCCCTCCCGAGAGCGGCCACAGGGCGATCCACTGGCCCACCACCTCGTCGATGACGATCTCGGAGGGGTCGTGATCGTCCCCGTCGCGGGTGGCCGCGGCGGTGGCCTGCCAGCCCAGCACGAAGGCCGCCAGCGTGGCCACGGCCAGAAGCGGGAAGCCCCCGGCCCAGTGCAGGGCCCAGGCCACGGGAATGGCCGCCGCCGAGCCCCAGGTGCCCGGCGCCGGCCGCAGCAGGCCGACATAGAAGAAGGTGGCGACGAGGCGGCTCATGGGCGCACCAGCGTCGCGGTGGCGATCGCCGCGATGCCCTCCTTGCGACCGGCGAACCCCAGCCTTTCGCTGGTGGTCGCCTTGACGGAGATGCGCCCGGCCTCGACCCCGGCGATCCGGGCAAGCGTGGCCGCCATCTCGCCCGCATGCGGCCCGATCTTCGGCTCTTCGCAGATCAGCGTGACATCGGCGTTGCCGAGCGCATAGCCACGGTCTTCGGCCAGCGCCACCGCATGTTCCAGGAAGATCCGGCTGGCCGCCCCCTTCCAGCGTGCATCGGAAGGCGGGAAATGGCGGCCGATGTCGCCCTCGGCCAGCGCGCCGTAGATCGCATCGCTCAGCGCATGCATGCCCACGTCGGCATCCGAGTGCCCCTTGAGCGCGCGACCATGCGCCAGCTTCACCCCGCACAGCGTCACGTGGTCTCCTTCGGTGAAGCGGTGCACGTCGAAACCGTTGCCGACCCTGATGTCCATGTGCCCTCCGAGATGTTGCTCGGCCCGGACGAAATCGCCCGGCGTGGTGATCTTGAAGTTCTGCGCCTCGCCCTCGACGATGGCAACCGGAATCGCCGCCGCGCGCGCCACCTCCACGTCATCTGCGGCCCCGCCGGGGTGGGCGCGATGGGCCGCGAGGATGGCCCGGTAGGCAAATCCCTGCGGCGTCTGGGCGCGATAGAGCCCCTCGCGCGGGACAACGCCGGCCACCGCGCCGCCGGCTCCGCGCCACAGCGCATCGGTCAGCGCGAGGCCGGGGGCGGCGGCCTGCGCGCCGGCCTGCAGCGCCTCGCAGACCCGGGCGATCAGCGCGGCACTCACCAGCGGGCGGGCCACGTCGTGGATCAGGACGTGGCGCGGCGCGGCGGTGGCCAGCGCCTCGAGCCCGGCGCGCACCGAAGCGTCGCGCGTTGCTCCGCCCTCTACCAGCGTCACCTCGCCGCCGGCAAGCGGCGCCGCGATCTTTCGGTCGTCGGGGTGGATGACCAGCACGATCGGGCCGATCAGGGGAGAGGCGCGAAAGGCGGCGAGCGTGTGCTCGGCCACCATCCGCCCGCCCAGCCTGCGCCACTGCTTGGGGAGGGCGCCGCCGGCGCGGCTTCCGCGCCCGGCCGCCACGATCACTGCCGCTGTCGTCATCTGCGCTCCGTTTCCTGCCGCCCCTTATTCCCGCGCTGCCGGCCGGGAATCAATGGCCCTCCTGGCCCGCGCCTGTCGCGACAGGCGGCATTTTGCGCATTGGCTGCACAAATTTCGGGCAACAGCAGATTTCGGTTCCCGGCGCACCGCGGGAAGTTGCCTTTTCGGTCCGGCTTGACTAACTCATGTGCGGTTGCACAAGGATTAGGCGCCTTGCCCCTTCGGATCGCCAACACAGAAATCGGTCTGCCCGTGTTCCTGGCCCCGATGGCCGGGATCACCGATCTGCCGTTCCGCCGCCTGGTGCAGCGCTTCGGTGCCGGGCTGGTGGTTTCGGAGATGGTGGCCAGCCAGGAGATGGTGCAGGCCAGGCCGGGGACGCGAGAGCGTGCCGAGCTGGGGCTGGAGGTGGAAAACACCGCCGTGCAGCTGGCCGGGCGCGAGGCGCACTGGATGGCCGAGGCGGCGCGGATGGTCGAGGCCAACGGCGCGCGGCTGATCGACATCAACATGGGCTGCCCGGCCAGGAAGGTGACCGGGGGAATGTCGGGCGCGGCCCTGATGAAGACCCCCGATCACGCGCTGCGGCTGATCGAGGCGGTGGTGGGGGCGGTCTCGGTGCCGGTAACGCTGAAGATGCGCCTGGGCTGGGACAGCAGCAGCCTCAACGCGGCGCAGATCGCGGCCCGCGCCGAGGCGGCCGGCATCGCCATGGTGACGATCCACGGCCGCACCCGCTGCCAGTTCTACGGGGGCCGTGCCGACTGGGCGGCGATCGCGGCGGTGAAGCGGGCGGTCTCGATCCCGGTCATCGCCAATGGCGACGTCACCGGCCCGCAGAGCGCGGCCCGGGCGCTGGCGCTGTCGCAGGGCGAGGGGGTGATGGTGGGGCGCGCGGCGCGCGGCCGGCCCTGGCTGCTGGCCCGGATCGCCTCCGCCCTGGGTGCAGGTCCGGC
>JALSGY010000011.1 GCA_026982515.1 Paracoccaceae bacterium | reverse complement strand
CTGGCGCCCAGCCGCGACATCATCTGCGCCAGTTCCGCACCGATATATCCGCCACCCAGGAAGATCAGGCTGTCAGGCCTTTCCTCCAGCTCCAGCAGTGACGTGCTGTCGAGCGCGGGCACCTCGTCGATTCCGTCGATCTGCGGGATCATCGGGCGGCTGCCGGTGGCGATGATGATCCTCGGCGCACGGATGACCCGCCCACCCACCTTCACGCCGCCCCCGACCAGCCGCGCGGGGCCTTCCTCGATATAGTCCACCCCCTCATAGGTGGGTAGAAGATCGGCGTATTTCTTCTGCCGCAGCTCACCGACCAGCGCCTCCCTGGCGGCCAGCACCGATGGCCAGTCCACGGTGTGCTCGCACGGCCCGATTCCGGGAAACCGCACCGCGGACCGGCCCGAGTGCACCGCCTCGGCCACCCGGATCATCGCCTTGGAGGGGACGCAGCCCACATTCACGCAGGTGCCGCCGATGGTGCCATGGCCGACCAGCGCCACGCGCTTGCCCCCGCCCGCGGCCGTGATCGCAGCCGAGAACCCGGCAGAGCCGGCCCCGATCACCACCAGATCGTATGTACCGCCTTCGGGCTTGTCGCAGCAGTCGTTCATGGCCTGTTTCTCCAATGCGGAATACCTCCCGGGCGGCTTGTTTCAGCTTTCATCGGCGTGCACCGCGGTGCCGATTCGCGACAGCCAGAAGCCGTAAAGCGCCACCGCCAGCGCCGCACCCACCGAGATGCGCAGCGCATAGCGAAACTGCAGCCAGAACAGCAGCAGCGAGAGCGTGGCCACCGCAATGACGATCGCATTTCGCGGACAGGCGCCCGGCCGCCCGGCGCGGATCCACAATGCATGGGCCACCACGCCGAGCGAGGCGAACAGCATCGGGAACAGCGCGTAATCGAGCCAGCCCACCAGTGCCGAAAGCCCCGCGCCCGCCACCAGCACGACCAGCAGCGGGGTAAAGCAGCAGATGGCGGCGATGATGCTGCCGATCAGCCCCCGGCGCAGCAGTTTTTCGTCATTCATGTCCGTCTCCGGTTTCGTTTCTGATATGCCCGGCCCGGGCGCTTGTGCATTCATGAACAGGTGCGCGGGCGTGCCCGGCAGAAAGCCCGCGGCGAAACACTCACTGCCCACCTGCGCCTGCGGCGGGTTTCGCCCCCCGATACGCTCCGTGCCATGCGAATCACCCTTGTTCTTCACTTGCTCCCTGCCTAAGGTCTGTAGGCACTACAGGCTCAAGGGGGTTTTCATGACCCGGCCACACAAACCCGGCAACTGCCTTCACCGGGCCGATCTGGCCCGCGCCACCGGCTGCAACCTGGAGACCATCCGCTACTACGAGAAGATCGGCGTGATGCCCGCCCCGCCGCGCAGCGCCAACGGCTATCGCTGCTACGACGAGGCCCACGTGGCGCGACTGGGTTTCATCATGCGGGCGCGCGACCTGGGCTTCAGCCTTGAGGAGGTGCGCAGCCTGCTGGCGCTGGTGGACGGCGGCATGCAAAGCTGCGCCGAGATCGAGGCGCTGGCCCGCGGCCATCTCGAGGACGTGCGCGAACGCATCGCCGATCTGCGCCGGATCGAGGCGGTGCTGGCCGAGACGGTCTCGCGCTGTTCGGGGCGCGACGTGCCCGAATGCGCGGTGATCGACGCGCTGGCCAAAAACCCCTTTGCCACCACCTCGTAAAACGCCCCCTACCGGCCGAGCGCATCCAGCCCGTGGGCGGCGAAGGCCGGCACATGGCGCCCCATGCGCAGCGCCTTGTCAGGGTTCGAGGCATTGCCGTCCAGAGCGCGTTTCTTCACGCCCTGCAGGATCGCCGCCATGCGGAAAAAGCAGAACGCCAGATAGAAACCGAAGTCCCCGATCCCCTCGATCCCCCGCCGCGCGCAGTAGCGGGAGATGAACTCCTCGTCCGACGGCAGGCCCCGGGCGGCGCGATCCACCCCCGCCAGCCCGCGCCCCTCGGGGCCCACCGGCATCTGCCACTGCATGATCACCGCCGCCAGATCGGCATAAGGGTGACCGATGGTGGAAAGCTCCCAGTCCAGCACCGCAAGGCAGCGCGGACCGGTGGGGGCGAAGATCATGTTGTCGATGCGATAGTCGCCATGGACAAGGGTGCGCTGGCCGTCGTCGGGCGGCATCCGCGCGCCCAGTTCAACGATCAACCGATCCATGTCGGCGAGGCTTTCCGTCTGCGAGGCGCGGTACTGTTTCGTCCAGCGGGCCAGCTGGCGCTCGTAGTAATTTCCGGGCGGGCCGAAATCGGCCAGGCCCACGGCCTCGATGTCCACCTCGTGCAGGGCCGCCAGAACGCGGTTCATCTCGTCCATCACCGCGCCGCGTTCGGCCCTTTCCAGTTCCGGCAGGCGGGGATCGAGGAAGATCCGGCCCTCCACGTGTTCCATCACGTAAAAGGCGCTGCCGATCACCGAGTCGTCCTCGCACATCAGCAGCATCCGCGCCACCGGCACCTCGCTGCCCGCCAGGGCCTTCTGGACGCGATACTCCCGATCCACCGCATGGGCCGATTTCAGCAGCTTTCCCGGTGGCTTTCGGCGCAGCACGTAACGGGCACGGGGCGTTGACAGCAGGAAGGTAGGATTTGACTGGCCGGTGGAGAATTTCTTCGCCTCCAGCGGCCCCTCGTAGCCGGGCAGGCGGGCGCACAGAAAGGCATCCACCGCCGCCAGATCGAGGCTTGTCGCATCATCCCGCATCGCCGCCTCCTCCGCTCATGTCCCGGCCGGGTCGGGGCCCACGCGCACCAGTTGCTTGCCGAAGTTGCCCCCATCAAGCATCTTCAGAAAAGCGCACGGCGCGTTCTCCAGCCCCTCGGCCACGCTCTCGCGGTATCTGATCCGGCCCTTGCGCACCAGCGGCGCGACCTCTTCCAGGAAAGCGCCGAAACTGTCATCGTGGTCGAAGATGATGAAACCCTGAACCCGCAGGCGACGCACCAGGATGGTGCGCCACAGCGCCGGCACCCGCATCGCATCGGCCACCCCCTGCCCCGAGTACCAGGCGATCATGCCGCACAGCGGGATCCGGCCGAAGGTGTTCATGTTGGGCAGCACCGCCTCCAGCGTCTTGCCGCCAACGTTTTCATAATAGATGTCCACCCCGCCGGGGGCCGCCTGGCGGATGCCCTCGGCCAGCGCGCGGGCATCCGCCGCGCGGTGATCGAGGCAGGCGTCGAAGCCCAGCTCCTGCTCGGCGTAGCGACATTTCTCCGCACCGCCGGCCACGCCGACAACCCGCAGGCCCCTGAGGCTGGCCAGCTGCCCCACCACCGAACCCACCGCCCCGGTGGCGGCGGAAACCACGATGGCTTCGCCGGGCCGTGCCCGGGCGATCCGGTTCAGCCCGACCCAGGCGGTGTGGCCCGGCATGCCCAGCACTCCCAGCGCGGTGGAAATCGGCGCCAGCGCCGGATCGACCTTGCGCGCACTTGCACCCGCCAGCAGCGCATGGCTGGCCCAGCCGGTGCGCCCCACCACGATATCGCCCGGCACGAAGCCCGGATGTCGCGAGTCGATCACCTCACCCACCCCGGCGCCTTCCATGGTGCCGCCTACCGCCACCGGCTCGGCATAGGATTTCGCGTCATCCATGCGGCCGCGCATGTACGGATCCAGCGAAAGCCAGATGGTGCGCACGGTGATCTGCCCCTCGCCGGGGGCGGGCAATTCGCCCTCTTCAAGGCGGAAATTGTCTTCGGTCGGCTTGCCCTTCGGCCTTTCGGCCAGAACGATGCGTCTGCAGGCGGTCATCTGCGATCTCCCAGGCTTGTGCCGGCGATGGTAGGGCCGTTTCACGCCAAGGCCAACCGCTTCGCACCCCGCCCCGCCCGGTGCCCCCTCAGAAGAAGAATTCCGCTTCCAGCCCCAGGCTGCGCGTCCCGTCGAAGGGGCCGAACAGACCGGCCGGATCGGCGCGCATGGCGCTGGCGCGGGCGGACAGCCTGAGCCGGTCCGAGAGGCTGTAGTCGGCGCTCAGGACGGCTGCCGTCAGGCTGCCGTCGAGTGCCCCGCCAAGATTGAGCGAAAGGTTGAGATCGTTGTTCGGAAAGCTGTTGGAGACCCCCAGCAGGTAGCTTGAGGTCGTCCGTCCGGCAGGCACCGCGCCGCCGGGGCCGAAATCGAAATAGGGTTGATCCTGCCGCAGCCAGCGCCGGGCCGAAACGCTTGCGCTCAGCTGCGCGGTATTCGACAGGGCAATCTCTGCCCCCACCGCCGCATCCAGCCTGTCGTGCAGCACAAGCCCGGTGGCGCCGGCCCGCTCCAGCCCGGATTTCAGGGCCAGGTCGAATTCCAGCAGAACCGGCCCGAAGGCGCGATGGGCCGAGAGCCCGACCAGCCGGTAGGGGCGCGCGCTGCTGGTCATGGTGGCCAGGTTCACCACGCCCGCCTGCGGCACCAGCCGCGCCGCATAAAGGCTTGCCTGCCCGCCTTCGAAGGGGATGTCGGCCTTGACGCCGAACTCGGGGGGCAGGCGGGCGGGGGCCGCGGGCAACAGGTGCTCCACCTGCGGATCGGGACCGACAAAGCCCGAAACCGTCAGCGCGCCCGCGAAATATTCGGCACTGGCGAACCACTGCCCCGGCAACTGCGCGCTGTCGTTGCCAACCGTTGCGAGCGACAAGGCCGGGTTGAGCACATCGAGCACCGCAATGCCCTCGATCTCGCCCCAGCCGATGCGGTACTTGCCCAGCTGCCAGCTCAGATCGCCCGCCGAGTTCTGCAGCATCAGCCGGTCGAGCGAAAATTCGGCCGGGGCGGCCGCCGCCAGATCGGGGAAGAGCAGGCTCGCGGACCAGTCCAAAAGGCCCAGCGCGCCCAGATCGTGACTGTTGGCGAACTTGAGCGCCAGCGACCAGGTGTCACTGTTACTCCCCGGCGAGCGCAGAGCGCTGAAGGACAGAACGGTGGAAACCTGCATCCCCGAGGCGGGTTCTGCCTCCGGCACCTCCTCGAAGGCGATCTCCTCGTCGAACTGCAGATCAAGTTCGAACTCCTGCGCGCCCGCCGCCCCGGCGGCAAGCACGGCGGCGATGGCGGTGGCTGCAGCGAAGACGCGCATGGCCCTACCTCGCCTGGGCCCGCAGCGCCGCCAACTGGCGTTCGCGGAAGGCCTTGTCGGTCAGCGAGCGCCTGGTCATCAGCTCGGGGTCGATCTTCACGCCGAAGTAAAGCTCCTTCAGGCTCATGTTGGACAGCCGGTTGGTCACCAGGTTCATGATGGTGATGGAGCGCGGCACCCACAGCCCGTTGATCTTCTGCACCTTGCCGGTGATCACCCGGCGGATCTCCTTGCCGCGCCCGTCATACATCTGTGCCTTCAGCATGATGTAGCGCCGAGCGTCCACCCACAGGAGGGTTTTCGCATATCGCGTCTTGCGGGCCCGGGCGGGGGTGGGCACCCGCTCGATCACATGGGCCTTGCGCCCGCCGTAGGTGACGGTATCGAGCAGCCGGTAGGTGTAATCGTCCAGCTTGCCGGTTTCCTGATCTTCGGTGGTAAACTCGCTTCCGAACAGGCTCACCGGCTCGCTGTCGGCATCGGAGCTGGAGGCCACCACCCGCTTCACCTTGCCCAGCGCCGAAAGGTAGAGCCAGGTCTCGTTGTCCTTGTCCGGGCTGTCATAGATGTAGCTGAGCATTCCGATGCCGCGTTCGGCGGCCGGCTCGAGGATGAAGACGATGGATTTCGAATCGCGCTTTCCCGGGCCGGTGTTGAACGAGGCGCTCTCGATCACCTTGATGGTGGGGCGCGAGACGCATTTCACCTTGCCGCCGCTGATCCCGAACCGGCAGGTGGACAGCTGCATCACCGAAAAGGACGAGTCGTTCTGCGCCCGGGCATTGGCATCCATCCGCTCCATGATGGCGCGGGCGTCCTGGGCGGCCGCGCCGCCGGTGGCGCCCAGCATCAGCCCCAGTCCCAGCAGAAGCGGCACGAAAACGGAAATTCTCAGAAGGCTCATCCGGTTGTCTCCTTCTTCCTGAAATGCGCCCGGCCCGCCGTCCTGACGCCGAATTTCGGCTGGAAGATGTAGATCAGCGCCGGCAGGAACAGCAGATCACCCAGAAGCGCGACGAAGATTGCCAGCGAGCCGAAAATGCCCACCTTGGCAATCCCGAGGTAATCGCTGAAGGCCAGCATTGCAAAGGCGGTGCCCAGCACCAGGGAGGTGAAGGTCACCGCCTGACCCACCTCGCGGACCGTCTGGATCAGCGACTCGGTGGCAGAGCGTCCTCGCGCCAGCGCCATCCGGTAGTGGGTGACGAAATGGATCGTGTCATCCACCGCGATGCCGATCACCAGCGGCGCGATCATCAGCGTATCGGTATCGAGCGGGATGCCCAGAAGCCCCATCAGCCCGAAGGCGAGGATGGCAGGCAGCGCATTGGGGATGATCGCCAGCAGCCCGCCCTGGATCGAGCCCAGTGTCAGTGTGAGGATCAGCGAGATGATGATCACCGCCAGCGTCAGCGACTGCAGCTGGCTTCTGGCCAGCACGTCGGCCATGCGCATCATCAGCGCATAGGTGCCGGTCAGCTCCACCTTCAGGTCGGGGTAGCTGCCGCGCAGTCCGGCAAAGCTGGCCTCGATCACCTTATCGATGTCGGCGAAAATCCGGGCGTATTCGCTGCTGCCGGCGTTGCGGAGCTGCACCATC
>JALSGY010000010.1 GCA_026982515.1 Paracoccaceae bacterium | reverse complement strand
GTGGCAACCATCATGATGCGCTCGCCCGGCACCATCCGGCCGTAGCGGTGGATCACCAGGCAATCGCCCAGCGACCAGCGGCGGCGGGCCTCCTCGACCATGCCGCCGATCGCCGATTCGGTCATGCCCGGGTAATGTTCGATGAGCATGTGATCGAGCGTCCCCGAGGGGTCGCGCACCACGCCGGTGAAAGTGACGATGGCCCCCATGTCCGTGCGTCCGGCGGCGAAGGCCTCAGCCTCGGCCCCGAAATCGAACGGCTCCTGCTGGACGCGCACGCCCATCGCCTAGCCCCCGGTCATCGGCGGAAAGAAGGCCACCTCGCGCGCACCCTTCAGCGGGGTGTCGAAATCAGCCAGTTCCTGATCGACGGCCACGCGCAGGGCGGAAAGATCCGAAAAGGCCAGGGCGTAGCGCTCTTCTCGCGCCTTCAGTTCTTCCACCAGTTCGGCAACCGTCGCGGCGCCGGTCTCGACCGCCTCTTTCGGCTGGCCGATGCGCTCTCGCACCCAGGCGAAATAGAGAACGTCAATCATCCTTCATCCCTCAGATGGGGCATGGCCTTGCGGAAATAATCCAGCCCGGTGATCAGGGTCAGGATCGCGGCCGCCCACAGCAGGCCGAGGCCGATCCGCCCCGACCAGATCCAGCCCATGTATTTCCACCATAGCCCAAGTTCGTCTTTCTCTTCCCCGGTCAGGATGTCGCGCACCAGATCGTCATCCATCCCGAAGACGGAAATGGCGAAATAGTGCTCGAACACGCCTTGCGAAAACAGCACCGCAATGGCGATCATCTGCGCCGTGGTCTTCCACTTGGCCAGCCCCGTCACCTTCAGGCTGCCGGCGGTGGAGCCGAGGTATTCGCGCAAGCCCGAGACGAAGACCTCGCGAAACAGGATGAAGGTTACCGGCAGCACCAGCCAGGGCGACATGGAAGAATAGCCCACGATGACCATCAGGGCGATCACCACCATCGCCTTGTCGGCGATCGGGTCGAGCATGGCGCCGAAGCGGCTTTCCTGCTTCCACAGCCGTGCGAGGTAGCCGTCGAACCAGTCGGTGACGGCGGCCAGCACGAAGAGCACCAGCGCGAACCAGTCCGCCCAGGGACGGTTGAAATACAGGAACATGAACGCCACGCCCGGCGCAGCCAGCAGGCGCAGGACCGTCAGGATATTCGGAATCGACCACCTCATGCGCGACTCCTAGCCTTTTCGCGCGGCATGGGAAAGGCGCAGCACCGGCAGCCCTCAGCCCTTTTCATGGAAAAAGTCATAGATCGTTTCGGCCACCTTGTCGGAGATGCCCGCCACCGCCTTCAGATCGGCAAGCCCCGCACGGCTGACCGCCTTGGCCGAGCCGAAATGCGCCAGCAGGGCGCGCTTGCGTGTCGCCCCCACGCCGGGGATTTCGTCCAGCGGGCTGGCACCGGCGGCCCGGGCGCGCCGGGCGCGGTGGGTGCCGATGGCAAAGCGATGCGCCTCGTCGCGCAGGCGCTGCACGAAATAGAGCACCGGGTCGTTGCGGCGCAGGGCGAAGGGGCGGACGCCGGGGCGGTGAAACTCTTCCTTGCCGGCATCGCGGTCCACACCCTTGGCCACGCCGATGACGGGGATGTCCGGGATGCCAAGTTCGTCCAGAACCTCCACGGCAGCCGATACCTGGCCGGCCCCGCCGTCGATCAGCAGCAGATCCGGCCAGGTATCGCCCTCGCGCCGCGGATCTTCCTTCAGCAGGCGCTTGAAACGGCGGTGCAGCACCTCCTTCATCATGCCGAAATCATCGCCCGGGGTCAGTTCGTCGCCGCGGATGTTGAACTTGCGGTACTGGCTCTTGAGAAAGCCCTCCGGCCCGGCCACGATCATCGCGCCCACCGCATGCGCCCCCTGGATGTGGGAATTGTCGTAGACCTCGATCCGCCCGGGGGGGGCATCCAGCCCGAAGGCCTCGGCCAGCCCGGCCAGCAGTCTGGCCTGGGCGGCGCTCTCGGCCATCCGGCGGGCCAGGCTTTCGCGCGCATTGCGCAGGGCGTTGGCCACCAGTTCGGCCTTCTCGCCACGCCGCGGCACCACCAGCCGCACCTTGCGCCCGGCCTTCTGCGAAAGCGCTTCGGCCAGCACTTCCTCATCCTCGACCCCATGGCTGAGGATCACCTGCCGCGGCGGCTGCCGGTTGGCGTAGAACTGGCCGATGAAGGCCTGCATCACCTCGGCCGGCTCCATTCCGGTGGCGATGCGGGGAAAATAATCGCGGTTGCCCCAGTTCTGGTTGGCACGGATGAAGAACACTTCCACACCGGCCTGTCCGCCCTCGATGTGCAGTGCGATGACATCGGCCTCGGCCACCCCGTGCGGGTTGACGCCCTGGGCCTGCTGCACCTGGGTCAGGGCGCGGATGCGGTCGCGCAGGGCGGCGGCGCGCTCGAATTCCAGCGCCCGGCTGGCTTCCGCCATCTGGCGGGCCAGATCCTCCTGCAGGCCGGTGGACCTGCCCTGCAGAAAGCGTTCGGCATCCCGGACCAGGGCTGCGTAATCGTCCTGCGAGATGCGCCCCACGCAAGGCGCGCTGCACCGCCTGATCTGGTAAAGCAGGCACGGCCTTGTGCGGCTTTCGAACACGGAATCCGCGCAGTCGCGCAGCTGGAACGCCTTTTGCAGCTGGTTGAGCGTGCGGTTCACCGCCGCGGCACTGGCAAAGGGGCCGTAATAGGCGCCCTTCTCCCTGTGCGCGCCGCGATGCTTGCGGATCTGCGGAAAGGGGTGCCCGAGGCGCAGCATGATCTCGGCGAAGGACTTGTCATCGCGCAGCAGCACATTGTAGCGCGGCTTGAGCTGCTTGATGAGGTTCTGCTCCAGCAGCAGCGCCTCGGTTTCCGTCCGGGTGGTGAGGAACATCATCGAGGCGGTCTCGGAGATCATCCGCGCAATCCGGGGGCTGTGGCCGGTGGGCTTGGCGTAGGACGACACCCGCTTGCGCAGGCTGCGCGCCTTGCCGACATAGAGAACCGCGCCCCTGGCATCGAGCATGCGATAGACACCCGGAGAGTTGTCGAGGCTTCTCAGGTAGTTCCTGATTACCTCATGCCCCCTCGGGACATCCGGCTTCACACTGGTGTCTTCCGTTCTGCTCATGGCCTGCCCAGTGATTCCCCCGTGGCTGCAATCTTACGCACCTTCAGGCAAGTAGAAACATGTCCACGAAACATGTGGATAACTTTGGTGACAAGTTTAAACGATTCAAACTTTTTCCTTGTTTTCGCGGCGCTTCCCCGTTTTGCCCATTTTTTCAGCATCACGGCAACCGCCTGATATTACAGGGTATTTTTTTCGCACTCCAGCAAACCACTGAAAACATTAAAGCTTTTGTAACGGTTTTTCCGCCCCGCACGGAGCAGTGCACAACTTGGATCGCGATTGCCGGAAGAGGCCGCGTGGCTACTCCAGCCCCAGCACATCGGGCGTCTGCCAGCCAAGGTGCTGGCCACCGTCCACGCAGATGAGCTGCCCGGTCACCGCCGGCGCATCCAGCAGATAGCGCAGGGCGGCTGTCACGTCCTCGGGGTTGGCGCCGCGCCTGAGCACCGTGGCCGCACGTTGACGGCCGAAATGGTGCTCGCTCTGGTTGGCGCCGCGCAAGGTGGGACCGGGGCCGATGGCATTGACCCGCACCCGCGGGCCAAGCGCCTGGGCAGCGGTGCGGGTGAAGGCCCACAGCCCCATCTTGGCCACGGTGTAGGACATGAACTCCGGCGTCAGCTTGCGCACGCGCTGATCCAGCATGTTCACCACCAGCGCCTGGGGAACCGGCTCGCCACGTTCATCAAGGAGCGGCGCCGGCGCGGCCGCCGCGAAAGCCTGGGTCAGCACTACCGGGGCACGCAGGTTGGATTCCATATGCCTGTCCCAGCTTTCGCGGGTCGCGGTTTCGATGTTGTCATGCTCGAAGATCGAGGCATTGTTGATCAGTACGCTCAACGGCCCGCCCAGGGCCTCGGCCGCCCGGGGCACGAGGGCCTCCGTCTCGCTCTCGCGCAGCAGGTCGGCCTGCAACGGGACGGCCTTGCGCCCGTGCGCGGCGATCTCGGCTGCCACTTCCCCGGCCCCGGAAGCAGAGGAGGCATAATGTACCGCCACGTCGAAGCCGCGCTCGGCAAGGGCAAGCGCCATGGCCCGGCCCAGCCGCCGGCCCGCCCCCGTTACCAGTGCTCTTTTCACCTCGATCACGTGCGCCGCCTCACATCAGGACAATGACCACATAGGCAACATACAGGCCGGTGAACAGCCCTCCCCACAGGCGGCCCATGTTCATCCGGGTCAGCACGAAGGGTGCCAGCAGCACTGCCGCTCCCAGCATGACCCAGATATCGAAGCCGAGAAGGCCGTTGGTGACGGGAATCTCGCCAAACAGCGCCGCCACCCCGATGATGCCCAGCGAATTGGCCATGTTCGAACCGATGACATTGCCAAGAGCCACATCCGCCTGGCGGCGGAAGGCGGCGGCGATGGTGGTGGCCAGTTCGGGCAGCGAAGTGCCCACGGCTACCAGTGTCAGGCCGATCACGGTTTCGCTGATGCTGTAGGCGCGCGCGATGTTGGTGGCGCCCTCGACCAGCATGTCGGCCCCCATCGGCAGACCGATCAGCCCGAGCGCCAGATACAGGAATATCTTCCACCATGGCATGTGCGGATCGACCTCGTCGATCTCGGCCTCGAGCAGCTTCAGGTCATTGGCCTTCTTGTGCCGCGAACCCACCATCACCGCATGTGCCATGACCCCGGCGTACAGGATGAGCAGCGCCAGCCCGTGAAGCCAGTTCATGGGCGCCATGAAGGCGAAGACCATGAACAGGACGGTGCCGAAAATCATCTGCAGATAGCTGTCGCGGCTGTCGCAGGCGCCGGTGTTCAGCCCGGCCAGAAGCGCCGGGATGCCCAGCACCAGCAGCACGTTGGCGATGTTGGAGCCGACCACGTTGCCCAGGGCGATGCCCGGGGCATCCTCCAGCACCGCCTGCACCGCCACCAGCAGCTCGGGCGCCGAGGTGCCCACCGCGACGATGGTCAGAGAGACGATCAGCGCCGGCACGCCCAGCCGCAGGCTGGAGTTCACCGCCCCGCGGACGAGGACGTCGCCGGCCAGAACCAGGATCACCAGCCCGAGAATCGCGTAGAGAAAATCCATCAACCGCCCCGTCCGGCCCCGCAATCACAACTCTTCGACCCGATCCGATAGCGGCCGCAGTTCGGGCACTTGGCAGACCGAAGCCGCCGCTGACCGGGAAAGCGCAGCTTGCCGAACATGGCCAGAACCAGGATCCCGATCAGGAAAAGAGAGACGACCTTGACCATGCGCTACAGCCCCAGCCGGGCAAAGGCGGCCCGCTCTTCCAGCCCGTGCAGCGCATCATCCACGACGGCGCCGCCGAAACGCTGCAGGAAAGGCCGTTTCTGCGCATAGGGCACGAGGCGCACCTTGTCGCCGAATCGCTCCTTCATCTTGGGAACGAGATGCCCGATACCATCGGCCAGGCCCAGTTCCACGCCCTTCTGGCCAACCCAGAACTCGCCGGTGAACAGCGCCTCTGTCTCGGCCAGGCGCGCACCACGGCGCTCCTTCACCTGCTCGATGAAGGTTTCGTGGATCTGGTGCAGGATGGCGTTGAGGCGCTTCACGTCGGCGGTTTTTTCGGGCTGGAACGGATCGAGCATGCTTTTCGACTTGCCGGCGGTATGCACCCGCCGTTCGACCCCGTGCCGGGCGATGAATTCATTGAACCCGAAACCGGCGGACAGCACACCGATCGAGCCGATGATGGAACTGCGGTCGACCCAGATTTCCTCGCCCGCCGTGGCCAGCCAGTATCCGCCCGAGGCGGCCACGTCCTCGACGAAGGAATAGACGGGTATCCCCTTTTCCTCGGAAAGCCGCCGGATGCGCCCGGCGATCAGCGAGGATTGCACCGGCGAGCCTCCGGGCGAGTTGATCGCCAGTGCCACCGCGGCGGGCCGGCCGCGCCGGAAGGCCTTTTCGATCAGCGGCGCAAGGCTTGCATCATTCAATGCAGCGGGGCGGGCGCCGGCGGCGATCATCCCGTTCAGACGGATGACCGAGACCAGCGGCGGCTTCTTGATGAACGGGATCCAGCGTTTCATGGGTGTGATGTAGAGTGCCCGGCGCCATTGAACAAGCAGCGCGGCGCGCATCAGCGCGCAAACGGTCCGATTGCCGCGCCCCGGTGTTGTCCCCGCGCACCGGTTGGCGGCATTTTCCACGACCTTGCGGCCGCCTCGGCCACCATGCGCGCCGCCGCCTCCACCGCGGGGCAGGCCTCCCGTTTCAGCTGGACGGGCGTTGAGGTGCGACAGATGTCCTCGAGCATGGCAAGGGTCACCTCTCCGGGCTTCAGGGCAATCATGGCGTCCCTCCGAAGATGCGGGCGTGCAGCAGATTGAAACCGATGTGACAGGCCAGTTCCGCCGGATGTTCTGCATCCCAGATGGCGGATCGGCGCGAAAACCCGGTGCGATCCGCCCCGCATCCGCGATTCCCAGGGCGCGCGCAGCGTTACGGGTCACCCCGGCCAGCGCCTCTTCAGGGGTCAGGCCAAACAATGTGCAAGCCATGTTCATCGCCAGCAGCAGCGAGGTCATGGGCGAAGAGCCCGGGTTGCAGTCCGTTGCCACGGCCATCGGCACGGCGTGGGCACGCAA
>JALSGY010000009.1 GCA_026982515.1 Paracoccaceae bacterium | reverse complement strand
CACGTTGTCCTCTATGGCCCGCTCGACGGCCAGAACATCCTTGCCCACGGCAATTCCGGTGCGGTTGCCGACCCGGAAGATGTGAGTATCCACCGCCTGGGCCGGATAATGGAACCAGATGTTGAGCACCACGTTGGCGGTCTTGCGCCCCACCCCCGGCAGCGCTTGCAAGGCCGCCCGCGACGAGGGCACCTCGCCGCCGTATTCCTCCACCAGGATGCGCGAGAGCCTGATCACGTTCTTCGCCTTCTGGCGGAACAGGCCGATGGTCTTGATGTATTCGGTCAGCCCCTCTTCGCCGAGCTCCAGCATCCTCTCCGGCGTATCGGCCACCTTGAACAGCCCGGCGGTGGCCTTGTTGACCCCGGCATCGGTGGCCTGCGCGGAAAGCACCACCGCCACCAGCAGGGTGAAGGCATTGGTATGCTTCAGCTCACCCCTGGGTTCCGGCTCGGAGGCACGGAACCGGGTGAAGACCTCGTGCAGCGCGTGATAATCCATCTGCTTCGCCATGCGCGCCGGTATGCCCTGCCGCGAACGCATGCGCAAGAATCGGATCGACGGCTGCGGCTGATCGGTTAGATTCGGGACATGCACAAGGACGTGAGCGGAGACATGGCGGATACCCCGGCCGAAAGCAGCTACCACTACCAGGTGATGCGCCGCGCCATCGAGGCGATCGACGCCAGCCCCGCGCCGCTGCGCCTGGAGGACCTCGCCGCGCGGCTGAACATGAGCCCGGCGCATTTCCAGCGGCTGTTCTCGCACTGGGTCGGCGTCAGCCCCAAGCGCTATCAGCAGTACTTGACGCTCGACCATGCCCGCCGCCTGCTGGCCGAGCGCTTCACCACGCTGAAGGCGGCATATGCACTGGGTCTGTCCGGCTCGGGCCGGCTGCACGAGATGTTCCTGAAATGGGAAGCCATGAGCCCCGGCGAATATGCCCGCAAGGGCGCCGGGCTGGAGATCGCCTGGGGATGGTTCGACAGCCCCTTCGGCCGGGCACTGGCCATGGGCACCGCACGCGGGCTGTGCGGGCTTGCCTTTGCCGCCGAGACCGGCGAAAGCGCCGCCTTCGAAGACATGGCGCGGCGCTGGCCGGAGGCGACCTTCACCCATGCCCCGGAGCGGGTCGCCCCCTGGGTCGAGGCCGCCTTTGCCCGCCACGGAGAGGCGCGGCTGCAACTGATCGGAGGGCCCTTCCAGATCAAGGTCTGGGAGGCGCTGCTGGCCATTCCGCCTGGCCATGTCACTACCTATTCGGAGATCGCCCGCGCCATCGGCAACCCCGGCGCGGTGCGGGCCGTGGGCACAGCCGTCGGGCGCAACCCCGTCGCCTGGCTGATCCCCTGCCACCGGGCGCTGCGCAAATCGGGGGGCCTGGGCGGCTATCACTGGGGGCTGCCCGTCAAGCGCGCCATGCTGGCATGGGAAAGCGCCCGCACCGACACGAGCGCTTGAAAGTTCTTGCAGTTTTCCGCCGATCGGCGTCTGCTTGCCTTTGAAGTGGAGGCAATCCACGCGTAAGAACGACTCAAGCTGGGCCAACTTGTCGAGGACTGCCATGATTGCCATGAAGAAACCCGTACTTGCCGCCACCGCATCGCTGTTCGTCCTGTCGGCCTGCACCGGCGGCTTCGAGAACCGTGCCCAGGAAGGTGCTGCCATCGGGGCCGCAACCGGGGCCGTGTGGGGGCTGTTCACCGGAAACAACCCCAGGCAGCAAAGGAACAGGGCCGTGAGGGGGGCCATCGTCGGCGGGATCGCAGGCGGGCTGATCGGTACCGCGCTCGATGCCCAGGCCGCCGAACTTCAGCAGAGCATCGGCGACGACCGGGTGCAGATCATCAACACCGGCACCGAGCTGATCGTGCGCATGCCCGACGACATACTGTTCGCCACCGACAGCGCCGAGGTACGCCCGGACCTGCGCCAGGATCTGGCAGCCCTGGCCGCGCATCTGCAGCGCTATCCGAACTCCACCGTGCAAGTGATCGGCCACACCGACAACACCGGACCAGCCGCCTACAACCGCGATCTCTCGCTGGAGCGGGCCAACGCGGTGGCCGCGGTCCTGATCACCAATGGTGTGCCCTCGTGGCGGATCGTCACCATCGGGCGCGGCGAGGATGATCCGATCGCCACCAACCTCACCCCGGAGGGTCGGGCCCAGAACCGGCGGGTGGAGATCGTGATCATCCCCAACAGCTGAGCACGACCGGGTACTGACAGGCCGGGCCGGAAAGGCCCGGCCGTTTTGCATGTTGTCCTGCCCGGGCCGGCTGCCTATCCTGTACAAAAGGCACAACAGGGTCAGGAAATGGCATTTCAGAAGGTCCAGCCGGAAAAACTGTCGCACTCGGTCGTCCGGCAGATCGAGCAGCTGATTCTGCGCGGCATCCTGCGCCCCGGTGAGCGGCTGCCGGCCGAGCGCGAGCTGGCTGAACGCCTCGGCGTGTCGCGGCCTTCGCTGCGCGAAGCGCTGGCCGACCTGCAGGAAAAGGGGCTGCTGACCAGCCGCGCCGGGGCCGGCGTCTATGTGGCCGACGTGCTGGGCTCGGCCTTCTCTGATGCGCTCGTCAAGCTGTTCGCCAGCCATGACGAGGCGCTGTTCGACTACATCTCGTTTCGCCGCGACATCGAGGGGCTGGCCGCCGAGCGCGCCGCCAGAATGGCCTCCGACACTGATCTCAAGGTGGTGGACGCGCTGTTTCAGAAGATGGTCGCGGCAGCCGAAAAGCGTGGCGCCTCCGATGGCGCACGGCTGGACGCGGAGTTTCATCTTTCCATCCTCGAGGCCAGCCACAACGTGATCATGCTGCACATGATGCGTTCGATGTTCCAGCTGCTGCGCGAGGGGGTGTTCTACAACCGCCAGATCATGTTCAAGCAGCGCACCACACGCAGTGCCCTGCTGGAACAGCACCGCAAGATCAACGACGCCCTGCAGGCACGCGATCCGGTGGCCGCGCGCAAGGCGGTGGAAGAGCATCTTGACTACGTGGAACAGGCCCTCGCCGCGCAGCGCAAGCTGGAGCGCAACGAGGCCATCGCCCGCCTGCGGCTGGAGCACGAGAAAGACCGCTAGAAACCGTAAAAAGGCGAAAAGGCGGCCGTGCATGGCCGGATGATCTCATGCGAAGGGACAAGGAATGAGCATTCACATCAGCGCCGAACCCGGACAGATCGCCCCGACGGTGCTGTTACCCGGCGACCCCTACCGCGCCCGCTGGGCGGCCGAAACCTTTCTGGAAGGGGTGGAACTCGTCAACGACGTGCGAGGCATGCTGGGCTTCACCGGCACCTGGAAGGGGAACCGGGTGACGATCCAGGGATCGGGCATGGGCATGCCGTCGCTTTCCATCTACGTCAACGAGCTGATCCGCGATTACGGGGCGGAGACGCTCATCCGCATCGGCTCTTGCGGCGGGATGCAGGAAAGGGTGAAGGTCCGCGACGTGATCCTGGCGATGACCGCCAGTTCCATCTCCACCCCGTCGCGCGGCATCATGAAGGAGATCAATTTCGCCCCTGCCGCCGACTGGGACCTGCTGCAGGCCGCGGCAAGGGCGGCCGAGAGCCGGGAAGTGGGGCTGCATGTCGGCGGGATCTATTCATCCGATACCTTCTACGACGAGCGCCCCGATCTGAACGAGCAGATGGTACGCCACGGCATTCTTGCCGTCGAGATGGAGGCGGCGGAACTCTACACCCTGGCCGCGCGCCACGCAAAGCGGGCCCTGGCGGTGCTGACGGTCTCCGACCATCTGCAGACCGGCGAAGCCCTGCCGGCCGGTGAGCGCGAACGCAGCTTCGGCGACATGGTAGAAATCGCGCTGGAAGCCGCCTTCGAGTGAAACCGCGCCAGGGGGCTGTCCGCCCGCTCTTGCGCCTTGCGGGCAATTCACCCCCGAGAGTATTTTCCGGACAGAAGAAATCAGAGGCCGTGGCGGCCCGAGTAGCCATTGCGTGGCGGCGGGGTCCAGCCTTCGGGCAGATGTTCGGGGGCAAAGATCTCTATCTTCAGCGGATGGCAGGCGGCCTCGTCGCTGGAGTGGCCGGTGGAGCAATCCCCGCCGGGACAAGCCGACAGGGCGCCAAGCAGATCGATCTCGGCAAAGAACTCCAGATAATCGCCCGGGCGCACCGGGCTGGCCTTCATCTGGTAGCGCCCGGTTTCCCGATGAAAACCGGTACACATGAAGACGTTGAGCACGTCGTGCACATGGGCCTCGGCCTCGGACAGGCCCATGCCGGTTTCCGCCGCCAGCGCGCGGGCGAGATTGGAATGGCAGCAATGGTGATAGTCGGTGCCGGCCAGAAGGTGCTGGGTATAGGGGTCACAGCGGGTGCCGATCACGTCATGGACGGAACAGCCATGCTCATCCACGCCGTACCAGGCCAGCGTATCGGTGATGATCGTGGCCATCGGCCGCAGGCGGGGAAAAGAGGACCAGAGCCTGTCACCGGTGCTCAGGTGGGTGCGGTGCAGGGCACGGGTCTTGCCCGAGTAGAAGCGCTCGGTGAGGTCATGAGCGTTCCACAGGTTGAGATCGCCGACCTGTGGCCCGTGCGTGCAGGTGATGCGGAAGAACTGGCCGGCACGGGCCCGGAAGCACCGGCCCTCACGCGGAGGGACAAGGATTTCGTCCGTCTTTCTCGCCCCTGCCCGTGCCTTGCGGTAAAGTGCCAGATCCGGCTGTGGCAGGCTTGCGGCTGAATAGACGTCAACCGGCGCGATGGCGCGCCGGGAGGCGGCATCGTCCGGTTCCTCATTCATGCTTCTGCTCCCGCCCTTATCCATTCTCCTGCAGGCAGATCACCGGCGGCCCGCCATTGGCGGTTCTCGTCACCGCACCGCAATAGGCGCAACGCCATTCTCCTGCCGCGCGATTTTCGCGCCAGCGGCAGTTGCGCGTCAAGCGCACCGTCCGGTAGCGCCAGAACATCACCGCCAGCACGACGATCGCCAGAAGGATTACCAGCGGCATGGAGGGGCAGGCCGCCGCGGTGCCAGGTGGTACGTGATCACACCACCCGCTCCAGCATCAGCTTCTTGATCTCGGCAATCGCCTTGGCCGGGTTCAGACCCTTCGGGCAGGTGTTGGTGCAGTTCATGATCGTGTGACAGCGATAGAGCCTGAACGGATCTTCCAGCTGGTCGAGCCGCTCTCCCGTGGCCTCGTCGCGGCTGTCGATGATCCAGCGGTAGGCATGCAGCAGGGCCGCCGGACCGAGATAGCGATCGGAGTTCCACCAGTAGCTGGGACAGGCGGTCGAGCAGCTGGCACACATCACGCATTCATAAAGCCCGTCCAGCTTTCTGCGGTCTTCGATGGATTGCTTCCACTCGCGCTCGGGCCGGTTGGTGGCGGTTTCCAGCCACGGCATGATCGAGGCATGCTGGGCGTAGAAATGCGTCAGATCCGGGATCAGATCCTTTACCACATGCATGTGCGGCAGCGGGTAGATCTTCACGTCGCCCCTGATTTCGTCCATGCCGCAGATGCAGGCCAGGGTGTTTCTGCCATCGATGTTCATGGCACAGGAACCGCAGATGCCCTCACGGCAGGAGCGGCGGAACGAGAGCGTCGGGTCGATCTCGTTCTTGATCTTGATCAGCGCGTCCAGAACCATCGGGCCGCAGCTGTCCATATCGACGAAATAGGTATCGACGCGGGGGTTCTCGCCACTGTCGGGATCCCAGCGGTAGATCTGGAACTTGCGGAGGTTCTTCGCGCCCTCGGGCTTCGGCCACGTCTTGCCGATACGGATGCGGCTGTTCCTGGGAAGTCTGAACTGGACCATTTCTACCTCCTCAATAAACCCGCTTCTTGGGCGCGATCTTCTTCAGGTCGATGCCGCCCTGCTCCGCCGGGGTCAGCGGCTCGGTGTGGACATCGCGGTAGCTGAGGCTGACCTCGCCGTTCCCGTCCACCCGCGAGATGGTGTGCTTGCGCCAGTTCGTGTCGTCGCGTTCGGGGTAGTCCTCGCGGGCATGCGAGCCGCGGCTTTCGGTGCGTGCCTCGGCCGAGTAGACTGTGGTGATGGCATTGGCCATCAGGTTGTGCAGCTCCAGCGTTTCCATCAGGTCTGAGTTCCAGATCAAGGAACGGTCGGTAACCCTGATGTCCTGCATCTCCTTCCAGATCGCACTGATCGCGGCGCAGCCCTCCTGCAGGGTTTCGGCGGTGCGGAAGACGGCGGCGTCCTTCTGCATCGCCTTCTGCATCTTCAGCCGCACCTCGGCCGTGGGATTGGCCCCATCGGCGTGGCGGATGGAATCGAAGCGGTCGAGAATCTTCTCTACCTCGCTGTCCGGCCCCTCGGGCACCGCCGCACGAGGATCGACGATCTGCCCCGCCCGGATCGCCGCCGCCCGGCCCAGCACGACAAGATCGATCAACGAGTTGGAGCCCAGCCGATTGGCCCCGTGCAGCGAGGCGCAGGCCGCCTCGCCCACCGCCATCAGCCCCGGCACCACCGCGTCGTGGTCATCTGCGGTGGGGTTGAGCACCTCTCCCCAGTAGTTGGTGGGAATGCCGCCCATGTTGTAATGTACGGTGGGCAGAACCGGGATCGGGTCCTTCGTCACATCGACGCCGGCAAAGATGCGGGCGCTTTCGGCAATGCCCGGCAGGCGCTCTTCGATCACCTCCCGCGGCAGGTGATTGAGGTTGAGGTAGATATGATCCTTTTCCGGGCCCACCCCGCGGCCC
>JALSGY010000008.1 GCA_026982515.1 Paracoccaceae bacterium | reverse complement strand
GCGCGCCACCCCCGCCGAGGAACTGGAAGCGGGACCGGGCGGTGATCTGGCGGCCCTCGAGGGAACCCTGCGCGAGCGGGTGGAAGCACTCGAGGCGCGCATTCTGCGCGAGACCCTGATCCGGCATCGCTGGAACAAGAGCCGTGCGGCGCGTGAACTGGGGCTCTCCCGGGTCGGCCTGCGTGCCAAGCTGGAACGCTACGGCCTCGAAAAGGTGGAACGCCTGGACCCCGAATCGTCCACGGCGGCAGGCTGATCCGCCATGAACGGTCAACCGGGCGAACGCGGCGAGGGGCTCCTGCAGCAGGCCGGTCTCGGGGCGGTGGCGGAACCGGCGGGACTCAACGAGCAGGCCTGGATCGACGTGATCCGCAAGATGGACGCGGTGTACGCCGATCTCCTGCGCTATCAGGTGGAGCTGGAGAAGAAGAACGCCGAGCTGGAGCAGACCCAGCATTTCATCGCCAGCGTCCTTTCGGCCATGACCGACGTGCTCATCGTCTGCGATACCCGCGCCCGGATCCTCGAAGTCAACAAGGCGCTCGAGCAGATCACCGGTCATGGCGCCGCGGATCTGATTGGCCGGCCTCTCGGCGATCTCTTCGGCGCCGAATCGCGGCAGATGGCGGAATCCTTTTCCTCCCGCCTCGACGGCGAGACGCTCATCGATTGCGAAGTGGAAGTCCAGTGCGCCGACGGATCCACCGCCCCGCTGGCCATGAACTGTTCGCCACGCCACGATGCCGACGGTCGCCTGGCGGGCCTGGTGATCATCGGCCGTCCGGTGGGCGAGTTGCGCCGGGCCTACGCGGAACTGGATCGGGCCTACCAGCAACTCCAGCAGGCCCAGCGGCAACTCGTGCAGTCGGAGAAGATGGCGTCCCTCGGGCGGCTGGTGGCCGGCGTGGCCCACGAACTCAACAATCCGATCAGCTTCGTGTTCGGCAACATGCACGCCCTGAAGCGGTACGGCGAACGCATCCATGCCTATCTCGAGGCCGTGGACCGCCACGTCGATGACGGTGGGCTGGCGGACCTGCGGGAGAAACTGCGCATCGATCACATTCTCGCCGACATGGGGTCGCTCATCGACGGCACCCTGGAAGGCGCGGAGCGGGTCAGTCTCATCGTCCAGGATCTGCGCCGCTATTCGGGCAGCCAGCGCGAGCCCGAGAGCGACTGCGATCTGGTGGAAGTGATGCGCAAGGCGCTGGACTGGGTGGGCAAGGCCGCCCGCATCCGCCCGGAGGTGATCCTCGACCTGCCGGAACACTGTGCCTGGCGGGGCCGCAAGGGCGCCGTGCAGCAGGTGCTGGTGAACCTCATCCAGAATGCCATGGATGCCATGACCGACGTGTCCGCGCCCCGGCTGGAGCTGGGCGTGGCGATCCACGGCGAGCGGATCCGTCTGACGGTGGCCGACAACGGTCATGGTATCGCCCCGGAAGACCGGGACAAGCTGTTCGATCCCTTCTTCACCCGCAAGCCGGTCGGGCAGGGCACCGGTCTCGGGCTCTATGTCAGTTACGGGATCGCGCAGGATCTGGGTGGCGATCTGCGCGCCGACAACCGGGAAACGGGCGGAGCCGTGTTTACCCTGGAACTGCCGGGCAAGCGGGAGGAAGGGGCGTGAGCCGCACGCTGCTGTGGCTGCAATCGGGCGGCTGTGGCGGCTGCTCCATGTCGCTGCTGTGCGCCGAGGGCCCGGATCTGTTCGGTCGGCTGGAGGCGGCCGGCATCGAGCTGTTGTGGCACCCCGGCCTGAGCGTGGGCGACTTGCCGACGCTGCTGGAGGCGGTCCTCGCCGGCGAGCAGCCGCTCGACATCCTTTGCCTGGAAGGCTCGGTGATCCAGGGGCCGGACGGCAGTGGCCTGTTTCACCGTCTGCCCGGCAGCGAGCGGCCCATGCGCGACTGGCTGCGGGATCTGGCCGACCGCGCCCGGCAGGTGGTGGCCGTGGGCACCTGCGCCGCCTATGGCGGGATCACCGCGGGCGGCGGCAATCCCGCCGAGGCCTGCGGGCTGCAGTATGACGGCGATCTGCCCGGCGGCCTGCTGGGCGAGGCCTACCGCGCCGGCGGCGGCCTGCCGGTGGTCAACATTGCCGGCTGTCCGGTGCATCCCGGCTGGGTGACCGAAACCCTGGCCCTGCTGGCCGCCGATGTCTTCACCGAGGCCGATATGGACGAACTCGGCCGGCCGCGCAGCTATGCCGATCATCTGGTGCATCACGGCTGTCCGCGCAACGAATACTACGAATACAAGGCCAGTGCCGAGAAGATCTCGGATCTGGGCTGCCTGATGGAGAATCTGGGTTGTCTCGGCACCCAGGCCCATGCCGACTGCAACATCCGGCCCTGGAACGGAGAAGGCTCCTGTCTGCGGGGCGGCTATTCCTGCGTCAACTGCACCGCGCCCGGCTTCGAGGAGCCGGGGCATCCTTTCCTTGTGACCCCCAAGGTGGCGGGGATTCCGGTGGGCCTGCCCACCGACATGCCCAAGGCCTGGTTCGTGGCCCTGTCTTCGCTGGCCAAGGCCGCCACGCCGGAGCGGCTCAAGCGTAATGCCACCACCGATCAGCCGCAGGTTCCGCCGGGCGGAAACGGGAGACGGCGCCCATGAGCCGGCGGATCACCGGTGCCTTCAACCGGGTGGAGGGCGATCTCGAGGTACGGATCGAGGTGGAGGGGGATCGGGTACGCGATGCCTGGGTGATTTCGCCGCTGTTCCGGGGGTTCGAGCAGATGCTGGAGGGCAAGGCGCCGGAAGACGCTCTGGTCTATGTCCCGCGGATCTGCGGGATCTGCTCGGTGTCCCAGTCGGTGGCCGCGGCGCGGGCGCTGGCCGCGGCACAGGGTATCGAGCCCACCACCAACGGCCATCTGGCCGCCAACCTGATCCTGGCCTGCGAGAATCTGGCCGATCACCTCACCCATTTCTATCTGTTCTTCATGCCCGATTTCGCCCGTCCCGAAGCCTATGACGGTCTGCCATGGTTCGAGGAAATCGCCGCGCGATTCCGGGCGCAGACGGGCAGCGCGGCGCGCGAGGTGTTGCCGGCGCGGGCCGCCTTCCTGCACCTGACCGGCATCCTGGCCGGCAAGTGGCCGCATACCTTGG
The DNA here is from genome assembly GCA_026982515.1 of Paracoccaceae bacterium. Classification (GTDB taxonomy): domain Bacteria; phylum Pseudomonadota; class Alphaproteobacteria; order Rhodobacterales; family Rhodobacteraceae; genus S012-89. The sequence continues at coordinate 3,625 of JALSGY010000008.1, read as the reverse complement.
CGATCCAGCCCGGCGGGACCACGGTGGCGGTGGATGCCGCCCGTATCGCGCGCCTGCGCATGATCCTGCACGGCTTCCGTGATTTTCTCGAAAGAACGGTGTTCGGCGATTGCCTGGAAGCCGTGGCCGAGATCGACTCGGAAGCCGCGCTCTGGGCCTGGGTCGAGGAAGGGGAGGGGGATTTTCGTCGTTTCCTGCGCCTGGCCGGCGCACTGAAGCTGGAGGGTCTGGGGCGGGCCCAGGATCGCTTCATGAGTTTCGGCGTCTATCCGGACGAGGACGGGGAAACCTTGTTTCCCGCCGGGATCGCCACGGCGACGGGCGGCCGCGAGCCGCTGGATACGGCGGCCATCCGCGAGGACCTCTCCCATGCCTGGCTGCGGGGTGGAGAGGCGCCCCGCCACCCGCGCCAGGGCGTCACCCGTCCCCACGCGCCCGACGATGGTCCCGCCTATACCTGGTGCAAGGCACCGCGCCTGGCCGGGGAGCCGATGGAAGTGGGGGCCCTGGCCCGCCAGCAGGTGGCCGGCCATCCCCTGATCCGCGACCTGGTGCGGCGCAGCGGCGGCAACGTGCGCAACCGCGTGATTGCCCGGCTGCTCGAGATTGCGCGGGTGGTGCCGGAAATGGAGGGCTGGCTGGCGGCGCTGCGCCCCGGCGAGCCCTTCTGCCGGCACGGGCGCACCCCCGAGGCCGGGGAGGGCGAGGGCCTCGCCGAGGCCGCCCGGGGCAGTCTCGGGCACTGGCTGCAGGTGCGCGACGGGCGCATCGCCAACTACCAGATCATTGCCCCCACCACCTGGAACTTCTCGCCCCGCGACGCCGAAGGCCGACCGGGGCCGCTGGAGCAGGCGCTGATCGGCGCGCCGGTGCGTCCCGGCGAGCGCGAACCGGTGGCGGTGCAGCACATCGTGCGTTCCTTCGATCCCTGCATGGTATGCACGGTCCACTGACAGGCGAGCGGATCCGGCTGCGGGGAACGGTACAGGGCGTGGGCATGCGGCCCCGGGTGTGGCAGCTCGCCCGCGAGCTGGGCCTGCGCGGACGGGTGCGCAATGATGCCGAGGGGGTGCTCATCGAGGCCTGGGGGGAGGCCGGGCGGCTGGAGGCCCTGGTGGCCCGTCTGCGGGTCGAGGCGCCGCCGCTGGCGCACATCGAGACCATCGAGCGCCGGCCGCTGACGGCGGGGGTGCCGCCGGCGGACTTCACCATCGTCGCCAGTGCCGCCGGACACAGTGCCACCGACGTCTCCCCCGATGCGGCCACCTGCCCGGCCTGCCTGGCCGAAATCCGCGACCCCGCCGATCGACGTCACGGTTATCCGTTCACCAACTGCACCCATTGCGGGCCGCGCCTGTCCATCCTGCGGGCCATTCCCTACGATCGGGCCAACACCAGCATGGCGGTGTTCCCCATGTGCCCCCGCTGCCGGGCCGAATACGACGATCCGGCCGACCGGCGCTTCCACGCCCAGCCCAACGCCTGCCCCGACTGCGGCCCGCGGATCTGGCTGGAGGCGGCGGACGGCACCCGAATGGCCGAGGAGAACGCTGCCGCCGTGCTGGACCGGGCCGCGGCCCTGATCCGTGCCGGGAAGATCCTCGCCATCAAGGGGATCGGCGGCATCCACCTGGCCTGTAACGCCGCCGATCCGGAGGCGGTGGCCGAACTGCGCCGCCGCAAGCGCCGCGATCACAAGCCCTTCGCCCTCATGGCGCGGGACCTGGCCATGATCGCCCGCCACGCGCGGCTCGAGGCGGATGCCGAGGCGGTACTGACTTCCCCTGCAGCACCCATCGTGATCCTTGAGGCGGCGGGCGAGGCACTGGCGCCCGGGATCTCCCCCGGCCAGAATACCCTGGGCTTCATGCTGCCCTATTCACCCCTCCATCACCTGCTGATGGCGCGTCTGGAGGCGCCCATCGTGCTCACCTCCGGCAACGTCAGCGACGCGCCCCAGTGCATCGGCAACGACGAGGCCCGCGAGCATCTGGCCGGGATCGCCGATGCCCTGTTGCTTCACGACCGCGAGATCCTGGTGCGCCTGGACGACTCGGTGCTGCGCCCCGCCGCCGGCCGGGTGCGCATGTTGCGCCGCGCCCGGGGTTACGCCCCCGCCCCGCTGCCGCTGCCCGCGGGCCTCAATAAGGCGCCGGCGGTGCTGGCGCTGGGGGCGGAGCTCAAGAGCACCTTCTGCCTCGCCGGCGGCGGCCGGGCCATCCTCTCTCCCCACCTGGGGGATCTGGAACACGCCGCCACCCTGCGCGAATACCGGGCCATGCTGGATCACTACCTGGCCCTGTTCGAGTTTACCCCCGAGGTGGTCGCGGTGGATCGCCACCCCGACTACCACAGCACCCGGCTCGGCCAGGAATGGGCCGCCGGGGCGGGACTGCCGCTGGTCATGGTCCAGCATCACCACGCCCATCTGGCCGCCACGCTTGCCGAGCACGGTGTACCACTGGACAGCCCGCCGGTGCTGGGGCTGATCCTCGACGGCCTGGGTCTGGGCGAGGACGGCAGCCTCTGGGGCGGAGAGCTCCTGCTGGGGAACTATCGCCAATACCGGCGTCTGGCCGGCTTCGATCCGGTGCCGCTGCCTGGCGGCATGCGCGCCATGCGCGAGCCCTGGCGCAACGCATTTGCCCACCTTGAGCGGGCTTTCGGCGACACCGATCTGCGCGCCAGGTTCGGCGATCTGGCGATTCTGGACTTGCTGGAGACCCGCCCCCTGCGCAATTTGCGCATCATGCTCGATCGCGGTCTCAACAGCCCGCCCGCCTCCTCGGCCGGTCGGTTGTTCGACGCCGTGGCGGCGGTGCTGGGGATCTGTCCCGAGTCGGTGAGCCACGAGGGCCAGGCGGCCATGTGTCTCGAGGCCCTGGCCGCCAGCGCCATGGGGGAGGCGCAAGCGGTCTATCCGGTGCGCCTGGAAGGGGAGCGGATCCGCTGGCGACCGTTGTGGGAGGCGCTGCTGGCCGACTGCGCCGCCGGTTGCGAGGCGGCCCTGGTGGCGGCGCGCTTCCATCGCAGTCTGGCCGAGGGGTTGGCCGTCATCAGCCGCCGTCTCGCCGCGGCGCACGGCTGCGATACCGTTGCCCTCGGCGGCGGCGTGTTCCAGAACCGCCTGCTGCTCGAGGGCGTCTTCGCCGCCCTGGCCGATTCGGATCTGTGCCTGTTGGCTCCGGAGCGCGTGCCCGCCAACGACGGTGGCCTGGCGCTGGGGCAGGCCGCGATTGCGGCGGCTCAGTCCCGTTCGTCGAGCGGAACGTAGTTCCGCCGGGGTGGGCCGGTGTAGAGCTGCCGCGGGCGGCCGATGCGCTGATCGTGATCGCCGATCATCTCCATCCACTGGGCCACCCAGCCCACCGTGCGGGCAATGGCGAACATGACGGTGAACATGTTGACCGGAATGCCCAGTGCCTTGTAGATCAGCCCCGAGTAGAAATCCACGTTGGGATAGAGCTTGCGCTGGATGAAATACTCGTCGTTGAGCGCGATTTCCTCCAGGCGCAGGGCCAGCTCGAACAGGGGCGCATCCCGGGTGTCGCCCAGTTCCTCCAGGACTTCGTGACACATCCTGCGGATAATCCGCGCCCGGGGGTCGTGGTTCTTGTAGATCCGG
>JALSGY010000007.1 GCA_026982515.1 Paracoccaceae bacterium | reverse complement strand
CCCTGCCCGGCCAGCCTCTGCAGCCAGGCGCGCAGAAGCGGCGAGGCCTTCATCGTGCGCGGAAACACCCGCCCGGAAGAGCCGGTGAAAACCTCCTGCCCCAGGGTGCGGGCCCAGGCCTTAACCTGCTCGGGGCCGAAGGCTTCAAGCATCGGGCGCATCACGGCGGCGCTTGCACCGTAATGGCCCAGGAATTGCGCGAAGGGTTCGTCTTTCGTCAGGTTCAGCCCGGACTTTCCCGCCATCAGCAGCTTGCGCCCCGCCGAGGGGCGCCCCTCGGCCACCACCACGCTGTGGCCGGCGCGCGCCAGCCGTTCGGCCGCCATCAGCCCGGCCGGGCCGGCGCCAATCACCAGTACCTCGTTCATCGCGCCGCCATGGGGATCACAGCAGGTGGCCGGACTTGCGGGCCTTGGTGTCCAGGTAGCCCTCGTTGTGGCGGGTGCGCCCCACCTTCAAGGGCACCCGCTCGGCCACCTCGATGCCGTGGGCCTGCATCATCGCCACCTTGGCGGGGTTGTTGGTAAGAAGCCGTACCGACGAAAAGCCCAGCCGTTTCAGGATCGAGGCGCCGATGCGGAAATCGCGCTCGTCATCCTCGAAGCCGAGGCGGTGGTTGGCCTCCACCGTGTCAAACCCCTGATCCTGCAGCGAATAGGCGCGCATCTTGTTGGCCAGCCCGATGCCGCGCCCCTCCTGACTGAGATAGAGCAGCACGCCCGTGCCCTCCTGCCCCATCCGGGCCAGTGCGGCGTGCAGCTGGGCGCCGCAATCGCATTTCAGGCTGCCCAGAAGATCGCCGGTGAAACAGGCCGAATGCAGCCGCGCCAGCACCGGTGCATCACGCGCGGGGCGGCCGATTTCCACCGCGTAATGCTCTTCGCTACCGTCCTCGGGGCGGAAGACATGCAGCCGCCCGGCGGTGGAGACCTCCAGCGGCAGGCGGGCGCTGACCACCGGGTTCATCCGCGTGGCATCGGCCAGCACGGGGGCGGCCGCGTCGGCGTCGATCATCGTCAACTGTTCGCGCGCGGCCAGGGCCGGCGCGTCCTGCACCGTCACCGCGAGCGCCGCCGGCAGCAGACGCGCCTCCTTGGCCAGCGCCAGGGCCAGTCGGTGCAGCCCGGCCTCTCCGTTGCGCAGGGATTTCAGCGGCCCCTTCATTGGCGCGTTCAGATCGCCCGCCGGATCGGCCAGGGCGGTGATCCAGGCAACCCCGGCAAATTCCGGCACCACGACGCGGGCGATGTCGCCGTCATAGGCCCGCGCCTTGAGGGTTTGTGCGCGGTGGCGGGTGATCGCCACCACCGGCTGGCCCAGGGTGCGAAAAGCGGCCAGGCGGCCCTCGTCCACCGTTTCCGCCGGCACCGCGAGAATCGCCTCGCTTCCGGAGGCCAGCACCACCGGCACGCCCATGCGCAGATCGGCCCGGGCACGGGCCAGTCTTTCGGTGATCGTCGGGGCAAGGGCCATGGGTGATTCCGCTGCGAGTTCGGGCTGCATGTAGCCACCTTTGCCGCAATATGAAACATTCGGCCCCGATTTGACACGTCCGCGTGAGGCCGTTGCCGAAAACCTTGCCGATTTTGCCCTTCATCCGCATTTGTAGCCGGAGACGAGAGGAGAACCGCGCCATGGGCACCCTGAAGAAGATCCTGCTGGTCGATGACGACGACGATCTGCGGGAAGCGCTCAGCGAACAGCTGGTGATGACCGAGGATTTCGATGTCTTCGAAGCCGACAGCGGCGCCACCGCGATGATCAAGGTCAAGGAGGCGATCTATGATCTGGTAATCCTCGACGTGGGCCTGCCCGACACCGACGGGCGCGAGCTGTGCCGCCGGATGCGCAAGCAGAACGTGAAATGCCCGATCGTGATGCTCACCGGCCATGATACCGATGCCGATACCATTCTCGGCCTCGATGCCGGCGCGAATGATTACGTCTCCAAGCCGTTCAAGTTTCCGGTGCTTCTGGCCCGCATCCGCGCGCAGCTGCGCCAGCACGAACAATCCGAGGATGCGGTGTTTCAGCTCGGGCCCTACACCTTCAAGCCGGCGATGAAGATGCTGATTACCGAGGATGACAGGAAGATCCGTCTCACCGAGAAGGAAACCAACATCCTGAAATTCCTCTACCGCGCCACCGAGGGGGTGGTACCGCGCGACGTGCTGCTGCACGAGGTCTGGGGCTACAACGCGGGTGTCACCACCCACACGCTGGAGACGCATATCTACCGTCTTCGCCAGAAAATAGAACCGGATCCGTCAAATGCCCGCCTTCTTGTGACCGAATCAGGCGGCTACAGATTGGTGACATGACGAATCCCCATGTGCGCCGGGGTATGGGCGCACAACCTCCCTGTTGGACTGACCCGGCCTTGTGCCGGGTCTTTTTTTCGCGAAAAAGGGGCGGCAAAGGAGATGCCCATGCCATTCACCCTCGCCACCTGGAACATCAACTCGGTGCGTTTGCGCGAGCCGCTGGTGGAGCGCCTGCTGCGCGAAGAAGCCCCCGACATCCTGTGCCTGCAGGAGTGCAAGAGCCCGGTGGAAAAGATCCCGCGCGAGCGGTTCGCGGCCTTGGGCTATCCCTACATGGTGGCGCGCGGGCAGAAGGGCTACAACGGCGTGGCGATCCTCTCGCGCCTGCCCATCGAGGATGCGGGCGCTCTCGATTTCGCCGGGCTTGGCCAGGCCCGGCATGTGGCGGGGCGGCTGGAAAACGGGGTACTGATCCACAATTTCTACGTGCCCGCAGGCGGCGACAAGCCGGACCGGGAAATCAACGAGAAATTCGCCCAGAAGCTCGACTACCTCGCCGAAATGCGTGACTGGTTCCGTGCCGAGCGGCCCGAGCGGGCGATTCTGGTGGGCGATCTCAATATCGCCCCGCGCGAGGATGACGTGTGGAATCACAAGGCGCTGCTGAAGATCGTCAGCCACACCCCGATAGAGGTGGAGCACCTCGGTGCGGCCCAGGAGGCCGGGCGCTGGGTGGATATCACCCGGCGCGACATCCCCCGGGGGCGGCTCTATTCCTGGTGGAGCTACCGCGCCCGCGACTGGGACGCCGCCGACAAGGGCCGCAGGCTCGATCATGTCTGGGCTACCCCCGACATTGCCGCCGCGGCCCACGGCTCGCGCATTCTGCGCGCGGCGCGCGGCTGGGAGAAACCTTCCGATCACGCCCCGGTCTTTGCCTCCTTCGAACTGTAACCATGCGCAAGCTGCCGCCTTGCAACCTGATGGCCGATACTCCATCTAGCAGGCAACCGAAGTGATATTGAGGAGCCGTGCCGATGTTGGAGCTTGGCCAGAACGCAAATTCAGATGCCGCAACCGGTGACCTGATCAAGGACGGCACCGAGATGACCTTCATGGAAGACGTGATCGAGGCCTCCAAGGAGGTGCCCGTCATCGTCGATTTCTGGGCGCCGTGGTGCGGGCCCTGCAAGACGCTGGGCCCGGCGCTGGAAAAGGCCGTGAACGAGGCCGGCGGCAAGGTCCGGATGGTGAAGATCAACGTGGACGAGAACCAGCAGATCGCCGCCCAGCTGCGCATCCAGTCGATTCCCACCGTCTATGCCTTCGTTGACGGCAAGCCGGTGGATGGCTTCCAGGGGGCCATTCCCGGTTCGCAGATCAAGGAATTCATCGACCGCCTGGCCGGGCCGGGCCAGGATGGCGGCCTGTCCGAGGCCGTCGAGGCCGCCGAGGCGATGCTGGCCGAGGGCGCGGCCGCCGATGCCGCCCAGACCTTCGCCGCCATTCTCGAGCAGGAGCCCGGCAATGCCGCCGCCTATGGCGGGCTGGTGCGGGCCCATATCGCGGTGGGAGATCTCGATCAGGCCGAGGCGGTTCTCAACGGTGCGCCGGCCGAAATCTCTGACACCCCCGAGATGGAGGCCGCCCACGCCCAGCTGGAACTTGCGAAACAGGCGGCCGATGCCGGCCCGGTGAGCGAGCTGCGCGCCAGGGTCGAGGCCGACCCGGCCGATCTGCAGGCCCGGTTCGATCTGGCCCAGGCGCTCTATGCCGCCGGGCAGGTGCAGGAGGCGGTGGACGAGTTGCTGGAAATCTTCCGCCGTGATCGCGAGTGGAACGATGGCGCCGCCAAGAAGCAGCTGTTCACCATTTTCGACGCGCTGAAGCCGAATGACCCGATCGTTCTCAACGGCCGGCGCAAATTGTCGTCGTTGATATTTTCCTGACGGCCCCGACAGGCTAGGCTGGTTCCATGTTCAACCTGGCCAGCCTGCCGCCGGAGATCCCGGTCTTTCCCCTGCCGGGGGCGTTGCTCCTGCCGCGGGCCCGTCTGCCGCTGCACATATTCGAGCCGCGCTACCTGGCAATGCTGGATGACACGCTGAAAACGGAACACCGACTGATCGGCATGATCCAGCCCTGCCCGGCCGATCGGGAGGCATTGCACCGGGTGGGCTGCGCCGGCCGGGTGACGGCTTTTTCCGAAACCGGAGACGGGCGCTACATGATCACGCTTTCCGGCGTCTCGCGATACCGGATCGTCCATGAGATCGAGGGCTTTGCCCCCTACCGCAAGTGCAGGGTGAAATGGAGCGAATTCGAGCACGATCTCGGCCCCCCGGAACATGATCCGGGGTTCGAGCGCGAGGCCTTCCTGCCGCTGCTCAGCCGCTATTTCATGGCGCAGGAACTACAGGCGGATTGGGAATCGCTCTCCGAGGCCGAGGACGAGTTGCTGATCAACTCTCTGGCCATGCTCTGCCCCTTCGACCCGGAGGAAAAACAGGCCCTGCTCGAGGCGCCCACCCTGGCAAGACGGCGCGAAACGCTGGAGGCGCTGCTGGAATACGCGATGCGCGGCGGCTCCGGCGAGGAGGTGATGCAATGAACGAAACCCCCGTTACCCCCCCTCGGCCCGAGTTTGACCGCCGGATGCTCGAGGCGCTGGTCTGCCCGCTCACTCAGGGCACGCTGAGCTACGATGCCGAGCGTCAGGAGCTGATCTCGAAGAAGGCGAACCTGGCCTACCCGATCCGCAACGGCATCCCCATCATGCTGCCCGACGAGGCCCGCCCGCTGGGGTGAAAGCTGGATCAACGTGCCCTGCCCCTAAACCGGGCGGCCCTGCAGAAGTTTCGGCAGTTCGCCAGTCAGCCCGGCGGCTTCGCGGATGAAGGCGCGGCGCAGGTCGGGCAGGGCGTTGACCAGCCCCAGCCCCAGATCCCGGCCCAGCCGAAGAAGAGAGTTGTCATTGGAAAACAGTCGGTTGATTGCATCCGTAGCCACCGCCAGCGTGGCCACGTCGAAGCGTCGCCACTGCTGGTAGCGCTCCAGCACGTCAAGCCGGCCAATATCTTCACCGCGTCGGCGCGCCAGCGCCAGCACCTCGACCAGCGCCGCCACGTCCTTCAGCCCCGCGTTCAGCCCCTGGCCTGCGATCGGGTGCACCCCGTGGGCCGCATCGCCTACCAGCGCCACCCGCTCGGCCACATAGGCATTGGCCAGCGTAAGGTTCAGGGGGTAGGTGAAGCGCGCCCCGGCGAGGCCGATCTCGCCAAGGAAATCCCCGAATCGCGGGCGCAGGGCCTCCAGATAGTCCGCATCACCCAGAGCCTGGATGCGCACCGCTTCCTCATGGCTTTCCGTCCAGACGATGGAAGATATGTTGCCCGGCAGCGGCAGAATCGCCAGCGGCCCCGGCGGCATGAAGAACTGATGTGCGATGCCGTGGTGCGGTTTTTCATGGGTCACCGCGCAGACCAGCGCCGTCTGCCCGTAGTCCCAGCCCATGCGCCTGATTCCGCTGCGTTGCGCAGTGGCCGAGCGCCGCCCGTCGCAGCCCACCAGAAGCGCGCCCGAAAGCACCCGCCCCGAGGCCAGTTCCACCTGCACCCCGGCCGGTCCCGCCTCGTGCGCGGTGACCGAATCGCCGGAGATCAGCTCGATCGAATCGCTGGCCTCGATCGCCGTGAACATGGCGCGCCGCAAGAAGCGGTCCTCTGCCATGTAGCCCATCGGGCCTTCCTCGATCTCGCCGTGGTGAAATTCCAGCACGAAAGGCGAGGGCCCCTCGCCGGCCCGCCCGTCGCTGACCTTGATCTGGAGGATCGGCTGCGCGTGTTCGGCAACCTCCGGCCAGATGCCGATGGCCTCCAGCAGCCGTTGCGATGTCAGCGCCAGGGCATAGCCGCGCCCATCGAAGCCTTCTGCTTCCTGGGTCGCCGGTGGCACAGGATCGACCATTGCCACGCGAAACCCCGCCCCGGCCAGCGCCAGCGCCAGCGCCGAGCCGTTGAGCGCCGCCCCGGCTATCACGATATCGCGGTCGTACCCCATGCGCCAAGTATCCCCTCCCGCGCGGGATTGTCCATGGCCCGCGCTGCCGTTACCGTCGGCGCGGAGCAACGGGAGGCGATAATGCACGACGAATGGCTGAACATGACCGCGGCCGAACTGGGACGCGGCATCGGGCGCGGCGAGATCGACCCGGTCGCGTTGTGCGAGCTGCATCTTGCCGCCATCAACGCCCATCCGCTGAAAGAACGCATCTATGCACGCCTGACCGAGGAACGCGCCCTGGCCGAAGCCCGCGCGGCGGCCGCGCGGGCGCGCGCCGGCCACCGGCTTTCGCCGCTCGACGGGGTGCCCGTTTCGTGGAAGGATCTGTTCGATACCGCCGGTGTGGCCACCGAGGCGGGTTCGGCCCTGCTGGCGGGGCGGGTGCCCGAACGCGATGCCGAAGTGCTGCGCAACGCCACTGCGGCGGGGCTGGTGTGCCTGGGCAAGACCCACATGTCGGAG
>JALSGY010000006.1 GCA_026982515.1 Paracoccaceae bacterium | reverse complement strand
AGCGCGAGGTGATCTGGCTGTGCGAGCACGAATTCGCCCGCACCGCCGAGGATATCCTGTGGCGACGCTCGAAGATCGGCCTGCGCCTGAACGAGGCCGAAATCGCCGCACTGCAAGGATGGATGGTGGAAAACCCCGCCTGAAATACACTGGCGGCGCGATCAGCAGGAGTGATCAATGTAGCTGAAGTGGTAGGCAACTATGCGAATGAAAGAGCGAGGGAGAACCTTCACCTCCGGTCCCGTCCCTTCCGCCACCATCTCCAATTTGAAACCTGAACCGCCCCTGTCCAGCGCCGGAAATTCTCCTGTTTCAAAGGGGATTGCGGGGGGATGTTCACCTTCCGTGGCGCAAAACGACTGAAACAGATCTTTGAGGGCCGGTTTTCTCTGAACCTCATGACACGAGGGTTTGGAGAAGTTCTCGCAACCTGCTGATCCTCGACGAGGACGGCTATCTGGCCCATCCACGCAGGGAGCAGTGCCTCTTCCGGCCGTGCGTCAACTCGCCGCGTCGCAAAGAAGTTATAGTGCTATAACTATGACGCGGGAAAATGTTCAACTCGAAGGAAATGAACCGATGACCACAAGATACGGACGCATCAATATTGCCGCGGGCCTGTGGGTCATGGTCTTTTTCATGCTCTACGGGTTCCTTCTGATCTATTGGCGCGACTTTGGGCCGGGCAAGGAGCAGTGGATTGCCTCGTACAATGACGGCGCGCATTTCGAATCGCGCCTTGCCCATGTTCACGGCAACCTCTTCGCGCTGCTCAATATCGCCTTCGGACTGGTGCTTCTGAACCTGAAGGTGCCCGAGACCCTGGCCAGATGGGCGTCATGGCTGGCGCTTGGCGGGCTGCTGATGCCGCTGGGGATCCTCTCGGAGGTCTATCTGAACTTCGCACCTGTCCTGGTGATCGTCGGCGGTGTCTCGATCACCGCGGCGACCGTCACGCTGGCAATCGGAGCCGGCAAGGCGAAGCAGGCAGCGTGACGTGGCGCCTGACACCATCGAGCAGCGCCGGGAGCAGACCCGGTGCCGCCATGCAACAGCAACGGACTGGATGAAACGATGACGACGCAAATGACGTCTCGCCTGACAACCGGAACGCCGGCAAGCCCCCCTTCACGCGCCCTGCGCATCGCTTCCGTCGCGGCTCTTGTCTTTGGCGCCATGACGGTCGTTTCGGGCGGGTCGGTTCTCTTCGGCCCCGCGCATGTCCGCACGGCGGCAGGCGACGTGGTGCCGTTTGTACTGTGGTTCAACTTTCTCGCGGGTTTCGCCTATATCGCGGCGGCCGCCGGCCTGTGGCGCGGGGCTCCATGGGCGCGCGGGCTGTCCATGGTCATCCTCGGGGCAACAGTGCTGGCCGGGGCCGGGTTCCTGATCCATGTCCTGACGGGGGGCGCCTTTGCGCAACGCACCGTGGGCGCGCTTGTCTTGCGCATGGGGTTCTGGGGCGTCATCGTCGGCCTTCTGGTGCGAACCGGCAGAGCTGCCCGGTGATCGGAGCAACCGGGAAAATGGCTGCCCGAGCGCCACGCAAGCCTTCCCCGCGCCACGCCGAAATCACCGGCGTGGCGCTGGACCTTGCCTTCGAGGTCGGCCCCGCACGGGTGTCGACCGGCATGATTGCCGAGCGGCTCGGTATCTCCCAGCCCGCCGTCTACAAGCATTTCCGCAAGAAACAGGATATCTGGATCGCGGTGGGCGAGGACATCGCCGGCCGCATCGCCGCCATCACCGTGTCTGCGCAGGATGTGGCGCGTCCTGTCGAGGAACGGATCGGCGCGCTTGTGCTGGATCATCTGCGGCTGATCGAATCCGTTCCGGCGCTTCCCGATATCATGCTGTTGCGCGATGCCGACCAGAGCCTGCGTCCGCTGCGGGACCAGATCATCGCCGCAATGGCTGCATACCGGGCCCAGATGATCTCCCTGGTCCGCGAAGCATGCGAAAGCGGCGTGTTCGCCAGCCATGTCGACCCCGAGGATGCGACCAGCCTGCTCATCGGGCTGATCCAGTCGCTGGTCCTGCGGATGGTTCTGTCGCGCAGCCGGGGCGCTCTGGTTCGCGATGGCGAGCGCCTTCTGGCGCTGCTGCTGCAGGGATTTGCCTGCCGTGCCCCCGGCGCGGCCGGATGAGGATATCGTGACATGAAACCCGTCTTCAGACTTCTTGCGATTACCCTGCCGCTGGTCGGCATCGGCCTCGCGTTTCTTGCTCTTGTGGTCGCAAACCGTCCCCTGCCTGGACGGGTCGAGATTGCCGAACGCGCGCTGCCCGTCCGCATCATCCGGGCCGCCGATACCGGATTGCCGGTTCGTGTGCGGGCTTACGGCCTTGTGCGCCCCGGCCGGGTGTTCGAAGCGATTGCCCAGGTTGGCGGCAGGGCGGAATGGGTCGATCCCGAACTGAAGGAGGGTGCCATCCTGCCGGCTGGTCGAGAGTTTCTGAGGCTGTCGCCGGCCGATCATCTGCTTGCCATCGCACAGGCCGAGGCGAATATCCGCGCAAGCCGCGCCAAGCTCAAGGAGCTGGACGTGTCCGAAGAAAACCAGAAGGCCGCGCTTGAGCTTGAACGCAGGCTGCTGGAGATCCGCGCGCAGGATCTCGAACGCGCCGAGCGGCTGGTGGAGCGGGGTGCGGCAAGCCCGTCCGCGCTGGATGCGGCCAGGGCGGTATGGCTGGCGCAGCGGCAGAAGGTGCTCAATCTCGAAAACGGTCTGGCACTGCTGCCCACCCAACGTCAGGTGGTTGTCGAACAGATCGCAGTCTACGAGGCAAGCCTGGGGACCGCACGGTTGAATCTTCAGCGCACGCAACTGTCCCTGCCCTTTGCCGCGCGGGTGGCGAAAGTCGCTGTCGAAATGGGGCAATTCGTGCCGCAGGGCCGGGTGGTCGCGGCTTTCGACGGTGTCGGGGAAGCCGAGGTCGAAGCGCGGATTTCGTTGCCGGACATGTTTGCCCTGATCCAGCCGGCAGCGGATGATCCGGTGGCCGGTTCGCTGGATCCGGTGCTGCTGGAAGAGCGCTTGAAGAAGCAGCGGATCGATGCCGAAATCCGCCTCGATCTCGGCGATCACCCGGTGATCTGGGAAGGGCGGGTCGAGCGTCTGGGCGATTCGATCGATCAGAAGACCGGAACGCTCGGGCTGATCGTTCAGATTGACGATGCCTATACCTCGGCCTTGCCGGGTGCGAGACCACCGCTGACCAGAGGCATGTTCGTCGAGGTGCGCCTTACCGGCCCCCGCAATGCCGGGTTCGTCGTCCCGCGTGCGGCGCTGCGCGATGGCCAGCTCATGATCGCGGATGATGAAGACCGGCTGCGCCTGATCTCGGCCCGGGCGGTGCGATTTCAGGATGACGTTGTTCTTCTGTCTGCGGACGATCTGACGCCCGGCATGCGGATCGTCGTCAGCGATGTCTCGCCCCGCACACCGGGGCTATTGCTGGCGCCCCGGCGCGACGAGGCGCTTGAGCAGGCATTGGCGGCCGAAGCCGCCGACCGGATGGAGACGAACCCGTGATCCGCTGGTTCGTCGGGCACAACACGGCCGCAAACCTGCTGATGGTCCTGTTCCTGCTGATGGGGCTGCTGGCCGCGCCCACCCTGCTGCGCGAAACATTTCCCCGGGCCGATCCGAACGAAGCCGAGATCACCGTGCCGTATCCGGGCGCCCGCCCCGAGGACGTGGAAAGCGCGATCTGCGAGCGGATCGAAAACGCCCTGGATGCCGTGACGGGCATCGAGCGCCATTCCTGCGAGGCACGCGAAGGCCTGGCCCTCGCGGTGGTTAGGATGCGCGAAGGCGGCGACTTTCAGGCCTTCATGGCCGATGTCGGTGCCGAGATCGATGCCATCGACGACTTCCCGGATCGTTCGGAGACGCCGCGGCTGCGGGCGCTGGGCCTGACAGAATTCGTGGCGTCCGTCGCGCTGACGGGCCCGCCTTCGCGGCACGATCTGCTGGTCATGGCCGAGGACCTGCGCGACCGGATGCTCCGTAAGGGAGGAATTCCACGGGTGGAAATCCGCGGGTTCGCCACTTCGGAACTTCGGGTGGATCTGAAGGAGTCCGCCCTCCGGCAGTTCGGCCTTTCGGTGTCGGATGTCGCGCGCGCCATCTCGGCAGCAAGCATCGATCTGCCCGCCGGAAACATCGAGACAAGGGACGAAACCCTGCTGATCCGCGTCTCGGAAGAGCGGCAGACGTCCCGGCGCCTGGCCGAACTCGTTCTGATCTCGACACCCGAAGGCGGGCGCGTGCGCCTGGGGGATATCGCGACCATCACGCGAAGCTTCACCAGCGATGACGACCGCATCCTCTTCGACGGGCGCCCCGCGGCCATTCTGGACGTCACCAAGACCCGCGCCGAAGACAGTCTGAAGGTGGTCGACGCCCTCAAGGCATTTGTCGAGAAAGAGCGCGCGCGACTGCCCGAAGAGGTCGGTCTGCAGATTACCTCGGACGGGGCGTCGGTTGTGCGCGAGCGTCTTCAGCTTGTTGTCGTCAATGGCCTGCAGGGGCTGGTGCTGGTGTTCCTGGTGCTGTGGGTGTTCTTCGGGCTGCGGTTCTCGTTCTGGGTGGCGATGGGGCTGCCGGTGTCGATGGCCGGCGGCATCGCGCTGATGGCGCTGGCCGGATACTCGCTGAACCTGATGACGACGCTGGGCCTGCTGATCGTGATCGGCCTGCTGATGGACGACGCCATCGTGATCGCCGAGAACATCGCCCGCAGGCGCGAACAGGGGCTTTCCCCGCGCGAAGCCGCGATCGAGGGCGCTCGCCAGGTGCTGCCCAACGTGCTGGCCTCGTTCCTGACCACGGCGATGATCTTCGGCTCGCTGGCCTTCCTGCGGGGCGATCTTGGGGTGGTGCTGCGGGTCGTGCCGGTGGTGATGCTGTTCGTGCTGACCGTCTCGCTGGTCGAGGCGTTCCTGATCCTGCCCCGTCACCTGCTGCACAGCCTCGAAGGCCCCCGGGCCGAGGGCAGCTGGCGCCACAGGGTCGATCGCGCGATGGACCGGCTGCGCGAGGACGTGGTCGGCCCGCTGGTCGATCTGGGCATCCGCTGGCGTTACGTGGTCAGCGGCCTGTCGCTTGCGATCCTGCTGGGGTCTGCCGCAATGCTGGCTGGTGGGTGGCTGAAGTTCACGGCCTTCCCCGAGCTTGACGGGGACACGGTGGTGGCCCGCGTTCTGCTGCCCCAGGGAACCCCCGCCGACCGGACCGAACAGGTGGTTGAACGGCTGGTTTCCGGAATCTGGCAGGTCAACGAACAGCTTGCGCCCGAGCAGCCCGCAGGTACCGATCTGGTGCGCCATGTGACGGTGTTCTACGGCGTCAACCGCGACGCGTTCGAAAGCGGCGCCCATGTGGCCACGGTCAGCGTCGATCTGCTGCCCTCGGCCGAGCGCACCGTCCGCCCGGACGAGGTGATGGCCCGCTGGCGCGAAGCGGTCGGAGTTGTTCCCGACGTCATCGCCCTGAAGTTCGACGAGCCGACCATTGGCCCCGCGGGAATCGACATCGACATGCGCCTGAAGGGCGACGACCTGAGCCAGTTGAAGGCGGCCGCGCTGGAGCTGCAGGACTGGCTGTGGCGCTATCGCGGCGTGACCTCGGTGATGGACGATCTGCGCCCGGGCAAACGCGAACTCCAGGTCACCCTGACGGAGGCGGCCGGGCCGATGGGCGTGACCGCGGGCATGATCGCCGACCAGCTGCGCGCGGCCTACAGCGGGATCACGACCAACCAGATGCAGGTCGATGGCCGCGCGCTCGAGGTCAACGTCCTGCTGGCCGAAGAGGACCGGAACATGCCGGGAAATTTCGATGATTTCCAGATCACCCGGCCCGATGGCATCACCGTCCCACTGCCGGTTGTGGCAAAGGTCGGACTTGCGCGGGGAAACGCACGCATAAATCATGAAAACGGCCAGCGCACCGTAACCATCCAGGGCGTGATCGACACGCGCATTGCCAATGCAAGCGCCATTGTCAGCGATACGCTTGCCCGCTTCATTCCTGACCTTCTGCAGCGTTATCCCGATCTGACGCTGGACGTCGAAGGTCAGCGCGCCGAGGCCGCCAAGACCCAGAAATCCATGCTGCGCGGTTTCGTGGTCGGGCTGGTTGGTGTGTTCCTGCTGCTCAGCCTGCAGTTCCGCTCGTATATCGAGCCCGTTCTGGTGATGCTGATCATCCCGCTGTCGCTGATCGGCCCGATCTGGGGCCACATGGCGATGGGGCTCGATTTCTCGATGCCCTCGATGCTGGGCTTCGTGGCGCTGGCGGGTGTGGTGGTGAACAACTCGATCCTGCTGGTCGATTTCGTGAAGCATGAGCACGTCGGCAGCGCCAGCGTGGCCGAAGCTGCCGCCCGCGCCGCCCGTACGCGGTTTCGCGCGATCTTCCTGACCTCGCTGACCACCTTCGTGGGGCTTTTGCCGATCCTGACCGAAACCAGCCTGCAGGCGCAGATCCTGATCCCGCTGGTCGCCAGCCTGGCCTTCGGGCTGCTTGCTGCGGCGCTGATCGTCCTGTTCGTCCTGCCGGGGATGTATGCCATCCTTGGCGATATCGGGCTGTCGAGCCTGCGAGACCCGGCCCGCTGATCGCTGCCATGGCCGCCCTGACGGAGGGCATGGCCCCAGAATGCCGGTAACCTGATGAGACACGGGGCGCGCGACTTCCCATCCTGGTCAGGGGCAGACCGGACAGCCCCAAAAAGAGACCGAATACATGGAAGCAGTGTGAACCGGCATGCATGTTTGGATGCCCCCGTCGATGCAAGGCTTTTTTGACCTGTCTCGGGGTGTGATCGATAGTGTCCCGACCCGTGGTGTAAGAGGCGGCCACCGTGTTTCTTCGATAGTCTGAGGTTTGCGAGAACCAATGACGTTCCGAAGGAGACCACCTCTGACCGAGACCATGATTGACCTTCCCGAGCTGATCGCCAA
>JALSGY010000005.1 GCA_026982515.1 Paracoccaceae bacterium | reverse complement strand
CAGGTCCAGCGCCTGCAGCGCCGCGAGGCCTTCTGCGGGACTGATCCGGCCATCAAGTACATCGCGGAATGCCCGCGCCACCGCCACCATGTCGATGCTGTGCGGCACCAGCCGCCCGTGGGTGACGCCCAGCGCCTGCATGTCGCTCAGCTCTTCGATCAGGTTGACGTAGGAATGCGACATGGTCTGAATGCCGTTGACCGTCAGGAAGGGCTGGCCGTCCAGCGTTTTCAATGACATGCCGTCCGGATCCTCTTCGCAGACGAACTGGCAGCTGTCCTTGGTGCGCCCATGGGCGCGGGCGTGATAGCAGCGCGCCGAGACCGCCAGCGAAGCGCGGCCGAACAGCTGCACCTCGAGCCCCGCACCCAGCTCGCCTGCCGTCCCGGCCATCACCGCCACCGAGGTGCGCGGCATCTCCACCGGCAGCGCGAAATGGGCCGCCCCGCGCCCGGCCAGCCAGCGCATGGTTTCCTCGTTGTAGACGTTCATCATCGGGCCGATGCGGTGCCGGCGCCCCCCCGCCGAGGCCAGCCCGGCGGCGTTGTTGACCTCGATCTCGCGATCCTCCATGGCGCACAGCTCTTCGGTGGCCTGGCGTTCGCGCCTGAGCATCACCTCGGTCAGCGACGAGAAGATCACCCGCTTGCCGGCCCGCTGCAGCCGTCCGGCCACCTCTTCGAGGTGCGGCTCGAAGAAGGGCGCGCGCTTGGAGCAGATCACCTCGCCCAGGTAGACCTCGTCCACCGGCGCCTCGTCGGCAATGCGGGCATAGAAATCAAGGCGGCGCTCGTTGCTCCAGTGAAACGGGATCGGCCCGATGGTCAGTTTCATCGCCATGTCTTGCTCCTGAAGGCCCCTTCGGTCTCTTTCTGCCCCTCGGTCAGGGCGTGCAGATCGGCGAATGCCGGCTCGGCCCCGGCGCGCACGTCGTCCACCGCCTGGCGGAAGGCCCGCACCACCCGGGCCACATAGGCACGAGAGCGCTGCCGCCCCTCGATCTTGAAGGCGTTCACCCCGGCGGCCATCAGCTCGGGCAGCAGGCGCGAGAGGTTCAGGCTCACCGGTTCTTCGAAAGCGTAGTAGCCGTCATCGCGATGCGGGGCCCGGTAGCGGCCCTTGCAGATGGTCGGATAACCGGCCGTCTCGCCGCAGGCAAAGCGGTCGATGGTGAAGGAGGCCAGGCGCGTCGTCATGTTGCCCTCGGCGTCGCGCACGTATTCCACATCGGCCGCGGGCGAGCAGACCCCGTCCATGTTGGTGGACAGCCCCGTGACGTAATTCGTCAGCGAGCACCGCCCCTCCACCATCAGCCCGTGGTTGCCGAAGATGAAGGTTTCGATCTCGCAGGGGATCTCCTTCCTGATTGCCCTGATCTCGGGCACCGTCAGGATGCGCGGCAGCACCACGCGCTTGACCCCGAAATTCTCGCAGTAGAAGCGGATCGCCTCGGGAGAGGAGGCCGCCGCCTGCACCGAAAGGTGCAGCCGCTTGCCCGGATATTCCCGCGCCACGTAATCGGCCACCCCGATATCGGCGACGATGAAGGCATCCACCCCAAGCCGCGCCCCGGCATCCACCGCCTCTTTCCACAGGCCGAACTTGCCGGCTGGCGGAAAGGTATTGACCGCCAGCAGCACCTTGGCCCCGCGCTCATGGGCGTAGGCCACGGATCTTTCCAGTTCTTCGGGGGTGAAGTTCAGCCCCGGAAAGTTGCGCGCGTTGGTGGCGTTCTGAAAGCCGCAATAGACGGCATCGGCACCGGCATCCACGGCCGTGCGCAAGGCCGCGGGCGTGCCCGCGGGGCAGATCAGTTCCGCCGTTGTCATCTCCTATCCCCTTTGTGCCTTTCGCCTCTCGCCGGCCCGGCGCAGCACCGCCAGAGCGGCCCGCCCTGGCGGGCCGAACATCTCTGCAACGCTCTCGGCGATCGAACCCTCCACATCATCAAGCGCATTGCGCAGGCATACCACCGCCTCGGTGTTTCCGGTCACCTCCAGATCGCGCGAGAAGAACAGCGCATCACCATCGGTTTCCGCATCGACCAGTTCGAGAAGGTCAAGAAACCTGCCCGCGATCCGCGCCACATGCGGCGGCGGATTGCGCCGAGAGACGGCGCGCAGCAGCAGGTTGTCGGGATCGGGGCGCAGCAGCAGCGCAAACGGCAGATTGACCGGATCGATCAGGAACTGCGAAGAGCGCCAGGGCCCCAGCCGGCCGAACATGTCGGGGTTCTCGCGGGCAATGCGATGCACGATCCGGTGCAGCACCGGCTGCAGCAGGATGCGCGGAAACGGAAGCGATGGCCCGCGGGTGCGCGGGCCATCCACTCCGCTCGAGGGTGGGGTGTGAGTGTGGTACATGGGCGCGGGCTATCACCGCCGGGCGAGGGCTTCCTTGACTCAGGTCAAGTGCGCGGGGCGAGAGGCGGAAATTCGCCACCAGGGAGCACGGCGAAACCAGCGCCCCGCCCTGCAGGCGTCGTGGCGCCCCAGAGCATGTCATCCCGGAACGGAGGAGGATTCTTCTCCGTTCCGGACGGGGGGCCTGCACCCGCCCGCCATACGCGAATGGGCCCCGATCGCCCCTACTGATCGAGGAAACTGCGCAGCTTCCGGCTTCTGCTCGGGTGTTTCAGCTTGCGCAGCGCCTTGGCCTCGATCTGGCGGATGCGTTCGCGGGTGACGCTGAACTGCTGGCCCACCTCTTCCAGCGTGTGATCGGTGTTCATTCCGATCCCGAAGCGCATGCGCAGCACCCTCTCCTCGCGCGGGGTGAGCGAGGCCAGCACCCGGGTGGTGGTTTCCTTCAGGTTCTCCTGGATCGCCGAGTCCAGCGGCAGCACCGCGTTCTTGTCCTCGATGAAATCGCCAAGCTGGCTGTCCTCCTCGTCCCCGATCGGGGTCTCCAGCGAAATCGGCTCCTTGGCGATCTTCATCACCTTGCGCACCTTCTCAAGCGGCATCTGCAGCTTCTCGGCCAGTTCCTCCGGGGTGGGCTCGCGGCCGATCTCGTGCAGCATCTGGCGGCCGGTGCGCACCAGCTTGTTGATGGTCTCGATCATGTGCACGGGGATGCGGATGGTGCGGGCCTGATCGGCGATCGAGCGGGTGATCGCCTGACGGATCCACCAGGTGGCGTAGGTCGAGAACTTGTAGCCGCGGCGGTATTCGAACTTGTCCACCGCCTTCATCAGGCCGATGTTGCCCTCCTGAATGAGATCGAGGAATTGCAGCCCGCGGTTGGTGTATTTCTTGGCGATCGAGATCACCAGGCGCAGGTTGGCCTCGACCATCTCCTTCTTGGCCTGGCGGGCCTCCTTCTCGCCCTTCTGGACCTGGTTCACGATGCGGCGGAATTCCGAGATGTCCACCCCCACATACTGCCCGACCTGGGCCATCTCGGCGCGCAGTTCCTCCACCTTGGGGGTGAAGCGTTCGATGAAGGCCTGCCAGCCGCGGCCGGGCTTTTCGGCCATGCGGTCAAGCCAGGTCGGATCCAGTTCCGAACCCTTGTAGGCCTCGATGAATTCGCGGCGGTTGATGCGGGCCTGATCGGCCAGCTTCACCATCTGGCTGTCGATCGACATGATCCGGCGGTTGATGCCGTAGAGCTGATCGATCAGCGCCTCGATGCGGTTGTTGTGCAGGTGCAGCTCGTTGACCAGATCGACGATCTCCTGGCGCAGCTTCTGGTAGGTTTCCTCTTCCTTTTCGGAGAACGAATCATCCTCGTTGAGCCGCGCCGACATGCGCTGATCCTGCATCTCGGACAGCTTGGTATAATCGCGCGCGATCCGGTCGAGGGTTTCCAGCACCCGCGGCTTGAGCGCCGCTTCCATCGCGGCCAGCGACATGTTGGCCTGTTCGTCTTCGTCGTCGTCGTCCTCGACGGCGATCGGGTTGCCGTCGGCATCGAGCTCGGGCTGGGCCGGCTTGCTCTTGGCGGCCCCGCCAGAGGCCACGTTGAGGGGGGCCACCACCGGCTCCTCCTCCCCGTCGCCATCCATGCCGCTGCCGAAGGTGGCCTCGAGGTCGATCACGTCGCGCAGCAGGATGTCCTCGTTGAGCAGTTCCTCGCGCCAGATGGTGATCGCCTGGAAGGTCAGCGGGCTTTCGCACAGGCCCGCGATCATGGTATTGCGGCCCGCCTCGATGCGCTTGGCGATGGCGATCTCACCCTCGCGCGAGAGTAGTTCCACCGAGCCCATCTCGCGCAGGTACATGCGCACCGGGTCGTCGGTGCGGTCGAGCTTCTCGGTTTCGGTCTGGGCGACGGTGACCTCGCGCGAGGTTGAGGCCTCGACCACCTCGGTCGAGCCCTTGGCCTCTTCCTCCTCGGCCTCGTCGTCCTCGATGATGTTGATACCCATTTCCGAGAGCATGCTCATCACATCCTCGATCTGCTCGCTCGAGACCTGCTCGGGCGGCAGAACGGTGTTGAGCTGATCGTAGGTGATGTAGCCGCGTTCGCGCGCCTCGGCGATCATCTTCTTGACCGCCGCCTGGCTCATGTCCAGCGACACTTCGTCTTCCTGGCGATCCTGCTTTCGCTCGTCCGTATCCTTGGCAGCCATCCGGCTCTCCTCTGAAGGGCGGGTAAAACGCGATTCGTCGGAGCGAATCAATAACCGCGAATCACTGATTCGCACACCCGTTTACCCGTATTTCTTAAACTGTTCCTTCACCATGTCGTTCAGGGGCGGCGTTTGCCCCGTTTCGCATAGTCGATCTTCTGCAGCAGCTGCTCGAATGCGTTGCGCTCCTCGCGGCTGATGCGCGCCCCGTTGGGGCCGGTGTCGTACTGCGTCCGGTCCTCCGTTTGCGAGCGCATCGCCTCGTTCCACGCCTCCGCCACCTGGCTCAGCCGCCACGTGGTGCCCTCGTCGGCAACCCCTTCGAGGTCCTCCACCGCATGGGCGATCTCGCGTTCGGCACCGCGCATCGCCTCCAGCTTTGCAAGCTCTGCCGCCACGCACAGGGCCGCCGCTTCCGCGTCACCCGGCCTGCGCACCGCCGGCACGACCTGCAGATGGCTCAGCGAGAACAGTTTTTCAAGGGCCTCCGTCCCCGCCTCCCTTTCCAGACTGGCGCGCAACGCCTGCGCATCCTCGCCGGCATGGCGCAACAGGGCGTGCAGAATGGCCGCATGTTCCGCCAGCACCCAGTCCTGCCGCTCCAGCGCCCCCTCGAAACGGGGCAGCACCTCGGGGTTGAGGATCAGCACCGCCAGGATCACCGCCTCGCGCAGCACCTCCTCGGCCCGCTCGCCCGAAGCCGCCGCCAGATAGGAGGCCCGCGCCCCCGGCGTGGGCCTGGCGGGGAGGGCTGCACCGTGGCGAAACCGCCCCTCGCGGGTGCGCCGCGGGCCCTCCAGCCGGAACAGCTCGCGCCGCATCCGGTTGATCTCCTGCCCATAGTGGCTGCGGATCGACGGGTCCCTGATGCGCCGGATCGCCTCGCGCAGGGACTTGTCGAGCGCGGCCCGGCGCTCGGGGCTGTCGAAGTCCTTTCCCTCGGTCTCCCGCTGCCACAGCAGCTGCACCATCGGCACCGCGGCCTCCAGGATCCTGCGCATCGCCCCCGCCCCGCGGGTCCGGATGATGTCGTCCGGGTCCTGGCCCTCGGGCATCAGGGCAAAGCGCAGCGCCCGGCCCGCCTCCAGCAGCGGCAGCGCCAGGTCGATCAGCCGCATCGCGGCGCGCAGGCCCGCCCGGTCGCCGTCGAGCGCGATCACCGGCTCGGGGTGGATGCGCCACAACAGCCGCAGCTGCTCTTCGGTGATGGCGGTGCCCAGAGGGGCGAGAGTGGCCTCGAAACCCGCCTCCGCCAGGGCGATCACATCCATGTAGCCCTCGGCCACGATCAGCTGCTGGCCCTTGCCCGCCGCCTCGCGGGCGGGGCCGTGGTTGTAGAGGCTGCGGCCCTTGTCGAAAAGCTCGGTCTCGGGCGAGTTGAGATACTTGGCCCGGGCGCCCGGGTCCATCGCCCGCCCGCCCAGGGCGATGGCCCTGCCCCGCGCGTCGCGGATCGGAAAGATGATGCGGCCGCGGAAACGGTCGTAAGGAGCGCCACCGCCCTCGGGATTTGCGGCCAGACCGGCGGCGAGGATCAGCTCTTCGGCCACGCCCTTGCCGGTCAGATGGCCCCACAGCCCCTGGCGGGCATCGGGGGCGAAACCGATGCCCCAGCGTTCCTGCGCCGCCTCGTCCAGCCCGCGCCCGGCCAGGTATTCGCGCGCGGGCGCCGCGGCGGCGGTGTGCAGCTGCAGCCGGTAATACTGCACCGCCTGCTCCATCACCTGCGCCAGCTGCGTGCGCCGGTCGGCCTTCTCCTGCGCCCTGGGGTCGCGCGCCGGAACCTGCATCCCGGCCTCGCGGGCGAGGATCTCGACCGCCTCCATGAAGCCCACGTTCTCGGTCTCGCGCACGAAAGAGATGGCATCGCCCTTCGCGTGGCAGCCGAAGCAGTAGTAGAAACCCTGCCGGTCATCGACGTGGAAGCTGGGCGTCTTTTCCTGGTGGAAGGGACATGGCGCCCACATGTCGCCCTTGCCCTGGTTGGACTTGCGCCGGTCCCAGACGACCTTGCGCCCCACCACCTGCGCCAGGCTGGTGCGGCTGCGCAACTCTTCGAGAAATCCCGGGGGCAGACTCATGCCCGGCAATATCGGCCTCCCCGGCCTCGAAGTCCAGCCGCGCCCGCCCCTTCACCCCCTGGCCGCCACGCTCTTCATCGCCACGCCCAGCTCGTGCACGGCACTGGCCGCCATCGAGCGAAACACCATGATCTCAAAGCCGTGCGCCCCGATGCGGGTGAGTGAGGCCGGGGCATGAAACAGCAAGGTCCGCAACGTGTGCCCGCGCCGGAAATGCCCCGGGCGCAGATCCACCGCCACCAGCCGGGCGAGAACCGCCTCGCATCCCGCCCCGGTCAGGCGAATCACCGCCCAGCCGTCGGACTGGTCGGTCAGTGCGGCCTCCGCCAGCGGCGCGGGCGGCGGGCCGGCAAGCATCGCCATCCCCGGCCCCCAGGCG
>JALSGY010000004.1 GCA_026982515.1 Paracoccaceae bacterium | reverse complement strand
GATCGACCGCAGGACCCGACGGGTGATCAGCGCCGGCGGCGCCACCGAATACGACAGGCTGGTGATCGCCACCGGCTCGGCCTCGTTCTTCATCCCGGTTCCCGGAAAGGACCTGCCCGGTGTGGTGGGGTTTCGCGATCTCGACGATGTCGAGACGATGGTCGCCGCCGCCCGGCCCGGCGCCAGGGCCGTGATCATCGGCGGCGGGCTTCTGGGGCTCGAGGCCGCCGCCGCGCTCCATGCCCGCGGCATGAAGGTGACGGTGCTGCACCTGATGGGCCACCTGATGGAGCGCCAGCTGGACGAGGCCGCCGGCTACCTGCTGCAGAAGGAGCTGGAATCGCGCGGCATCGAGGTGGTGTGCAAGGCCCACACCAAGGCGATCCTCGGCCATGACAAGGTGGATGCGGTGCTGCTCGAGGACGGCTCGGTGCACGAGGCCGACCTGGTGGTCATGGCCGCCGGTATCCGCCCCGAGGTCCGCCTGGCCATCGACGCGGGCCTGCATGTGGAGCGCGGCATCGTGGTGGACGACGCCATGCGCACCTCCGACCCGCAGATCTTCGCCCTCGGCGAATGCGTGGAACATGACGAGGCCGTCTATGGCCTGGTCGCGCCGCTTTACGACATGGCCAGGGTACTGGCGCGCACCCTGACCGGGGAAGAGGCCCGTTTCGTGCCGCCCTCGGTCGCCACCCGGCTGAAGGTCACCGGGGTCGATCTGTTCTCGGCCGGCGAATTCGGCCAGGACGAGGGGCTGGAGGATATCGTCTTCCGCGACCCCGCGCGCGGGCTCTACAAACGGCTGGTCCTGAAGGATGACCGGATCGTCGGCATCGTGATGTATGGGGAAACCGCCGATGCCGGCTGGTTCTTCGACAAGCTGGTGCAGGGCGAGGACATCTCCGAGATCCGCGAAACCCTGATCTTCGGCCCCGCCTGGCAGGGCGAGGGCCGGGCCGATCCCCTGGCCGCCGTCGCCGCCATGCCCGACAGCGCCGAGATCTGCGGCTGCAACGGCGTGTGCAAGGGCACCATCACCCGGGCCATCGCCGAGGGCGCGCAGGACCTGGCCGCGGTGCGCGCCGTTACCAAGGCCTCGGCCTCATGCGGCAACTGCTCCGGGCTGGTGGAACAGCTGCTGGCTGCCACCCTGGGCGAGGAGTTCCAGCCCCCCGCCGAGGCTGCCATCTGCGGCTGCACCGACCTCACCCACGACGACATCCGCCGCCTGATCAGGGCGCGGGGGCTGAAGACCATCCCGGCGGTGATGCAGGAGGCGGGCTGGAAAACCTCCTGCGGCTGCCACGTCTGCCGCCCGGCGCTCAACTACTACCTGATCTGCGAATGGCCGCTTGAATACGCCGATGACGCGCAAAGCCGCTTCGTCAACGAACGGGTTCATGCCAACATCCAGAAGGACGGCACCTATTCCGTGGTGCCGCGCATGTGGGGCGGCATCACCACCCCCGAGCAGCTGCGCGCCATCGCCGACGCGGCGGAAAAGTACAACGTGCCAACGGTGCACATCACCGGCGGTCAGCGCATCGACCTGCTGGGCGTGAAGAAGGAAGACCTGCCCGCCATCTGGGCCGATCTGAATGCCGCCGGGCTGGTTTCGGGGCACGCCTATTCCAAGGGGCTGCGCACGGTGAAAACCTGTGTGGGGTCGGATCACTGCCGCTTCGGCACCCAGGACAGCACCGGGCTGGGCATCAAGCTGGAAAAGATCCTCTGGGGCAGCTGGACCCCGCACAAGGTGAAGCTGGCGGTCTCGGGCTGTCCGCGCAACTGCGCCGAGGCCACCTGCAAAGATCTGGGCGTGGTCTGCGTCGACTCCGGCTACGAGGTCTCCGTGGCCGGGGCGGCGGGCATGGAGGTGAAGGAAACCGAGCCGCTGGCCAGAGCCGCCACCGAGGAGGAGGTGATCGAGCTGTCCGTCGCCTTCATCCAGCTCTATCGCGAGAACGCCCGTTACCTGGAGCGCCCCTACAAGTGGGTGGCGCGCATCGGCATGGACTGGGTGCGCGAGCGCGTGGTCGAGGACAGGGCCGAACGCGCCGCCCTGGTGGCGCGTTTCGAAATTTCCCAGTCGGTCTATCGCAAGGACCCCTGGGCCGAGCTGGCCCGACGCGAACGCGAGCAGTGCAAATGGGCGCCGCTTGCCGATCTGACCCTGGAGGCCGCCGAATGAGCAACTGGATCGACATCGCCGCCCTTGACGACATCCCGCCCCGCGGCGCCCGGGTGGTGAAGACCGCCGCCGGCTGCGTGGCCATATTCCGCACCCATGACGGCGAGGTCTTCGCCCTCGACGACCGCTGCCCGCACAAGGGGGGGACGTTGTCTGAGGGCATCGTGCACGGCCATGCCGTCACCTGCCCGCTGCACAACTGGGTGATCTCGCTGGAAGACGGCCAGGCCCAGGGCGCCGACGAGGGCCGCGTGGTCACCCATGCGGTGAAGGTGGAGGGCGGGCGCATCCTGCTCGATGCCGCGCGCCTGCGCCGCCGGGCCGCCGCATGAGCCCCACCCGCACCACCTGCCCCTATTGCGGCGTGGGCTGCGGGTTGCTGGCCCACCCCGACGGGCGCATCGAGGGCGACCCGGACCATCCGGCCAATTTCGGGCGGCTGTGTTCCAAGGGCGCGGCACTGGCCGAGACGCTGGGCCTTGAGGGCCGCCTGCTGGCCCCCCGCATCGACGGGCGCGAGACCGGCTGGGACGAGGCGCTCGATCTGGTGGCACGCCGTTTCCGCGAGGCCATCGAGCGGCACGGCCCCGACAGCGTGGCCTTCTACGTCTCGGGGCAGATGCTGACCGAGGACTACTACGTCGCAAACAAGCTGATGAAGGGCTTCATCGGCTCGGCCAATATCGACACCAACTCGCGCCTGTGCATGGCCTCTTCGGTGGCCGGCCACAGGCGCGCCTTCGGCACCGACACCGTGCCCGGCACCTACGAGGATCTGGAACAGGCCGATCTGGTGGTGCTGGCGGGCGCCAACCTTGCCTGGTGCCACCCGGTGCTGTTCCAGCGCCTCCTCGCCGCCCGCGCGGCCCGGCCGCAGATGCGGATCGTCGTCATCGACCCGCGCCGCACCGCCTCCGCTGAAGCCGCCGACCTGCACCTGGCGATCCGCCCCGACACCGATGCGGTGCTGTTCAACGCCCTGCTGGCGCGTCTCGATCGCGCCGGCCGGATCAAGCGCGCCCATGTGCAGGAACATCTGGAAGGGCTGGACGAGGCGCTTGCCGCGGCCCGCGCCGCCAACCCTGTCGAAACCGGGCTGAGCCCGGCCGACCTGGCGCTCTTCCTCGATCTGTGGACCGATACCGAGAAAGTGGTGACGCTCTGGTCCCAGGGCGTCAACCAGTCGGCCTTCGGCACCGACAAGGTGAATGCCATCCTCAACTGCCATCTGGCCACCGGGCGTATCGGAAAGCCCGGCGCGGGGCCGTTTTCCGTCACCGGCCAGCCCAACGCCATGGGCGGGCGCGAGGTGGGCGGGCTGGCCAACATGCTGGCCTGCCATCTGGACATCGAAAACGAGGCCCACCGCGCCACGGTGCAGGCCCACTGGCAGGCCCCGGCCATCTGCACGAAGCCGGGGCTGAAGGCGGTGGAGCTGTTCGAGGCCTGCGACGAAGGCCGCATCAAGGCGCTGTGGATCATCGGCACCAACCCGGCGGTCTCGATGCCGCGCGCCGATTTCGTGGCCCGCGCCATCGCGAAGGTTCCCTTCACCGTGGTTTCAGACATCACCGAGACCGACACCACTGCGCTGGCGGACGTGCTGCTGCCAGCCACCGGCTGGGGCGAGAAATCAGGCACCGTCACCAATTCCGAGCGTCGCATCAGCCGCCAGCGCGCCTTCCTGCCCGCCCCCGGCCAGGCCCGGCACGACTGGCAGATCATCTGCGACGTGGCCGCCCGCATGGGCTGGAAGCGGGCCTTTTCCTACGACTCCCCGGCCGCGATCTTCCGCGAACATGCCGCCCTGTCGGGCAAGGCGGCGGCCCTGGGGCGCGATTTCGACATCGGCGGGCTGGCGGGCCTGGACGATGCCGCCTACGAGGCGCTCCCGCCGGTGCAATGGCCCGCCCCGGCCGCGGGCGGCACGGGCGGGCGCTTCTTCGGCGGGGGCGGCTTTTTTCGCCCCGGCGGCAAGGGGCGGCTTGTGGCCGTCACGGCGCCACCTGCCGATGAGAGGCTCGCGCAGCGGGGGTTTCGGCTCAATACCGGGCGGGTGCGCGACCAGTGGCACACCATGACCCGCACCGGAAAGGCGCCCCGGCTGAACCGGCATGAAACCGAGCCCTTCGTGGAGATCCACCCCGATGACGCCCGCGCGCTGGGGCTGGGCCGGGGCGATCTGGCCGAGATCGCCTCGGCGCACGGCCGCGCGGTGCTGCGGGTGCGGATTGCCCCGGGGATGCGCCGCGGAACGCTGTTTGCGCCCATGCACTGGAGCGGTGCCAACACCGAAGGCGGGCGCATCAACGCACTGGTGGCGGGCGAGAGAGACCCGCTCTCTGGCCAGCCCGCGCTCAAGGGCGGGCGGGTGCGCCTTGCCCCCCTTGCGGCCCGCTGGCACGGCTTTGCCGCCTCGGACCGCCGCATCGACGTGCACCGCCATGCCCACGGGGCACTGGCGCGCACCGACAGCGGCTGGCGCGCCGAGGTGGCGGGCCTTGACGAACCCGCAGACTGGCAGGCCGAGGCGCGCGACATCCTCGGGCTTTCGCACGGCAGCGCCAGCATCCTGCGCGATGCCACCCGGGGCGTGCTGCGCCTGGCCATCCACGAGGGCACCCGGCTGCGCGGACTGTTCTTTGCCGCACCGCACCCGCTGGAGGTGGCGCGCGAGCACGCCGCGGGGCTGATCGGCACCGACACCCCGGCACTGGAGGCGCTGGCCGGGCTGCCGGTTTGCGGCCGCGCGCAGGCCGGACGCACCATCTGCGCCTGTTTCAGCGTCGGCGAAAACACCATCCGCGAGGCGATCGCCGGAGGGGCCGCCAGCCTCGAGGCGATCGGCGAAAGCACCAGGGCGGGCAGCAATTGCGGCGCCTGCCGGCCCGAGATCTCGGCCATGCTCGCCGCTGCCGCCGCCCCCGCACGCGCCGCCTCCTGACCACGACCCGAACGGAGAAAACCACCCATGCAGGCCAATCAGACCATCCGCAACGCCGACCGGCACCGGGCGCTGGCCCTGAGCACATTCGCCTTCACCGTATGCTTTGCCGTGTGGACGCTGTTCTCGATCATCGGGGTCCGGATCAAGCAGGAGCTGGGCCTGAGCGACACCCAGTTCGGCCTGCTGGTGGCCACCCCGGTGCTGACCGGCTCGATCAGCCGGCTGGTGCTGGGGCTGTGGACGGAAAGGTTCGGCGGGCGGGTCGTCTTTCCGGCCCAGATGCTGATCACCGCCGCCGCGGTCTGGATGATGACCTGGGCGGAAAGCTACGTCATGTTCCTGGTTGTGGCGCTGGGGCTGGGGCTGGCGGGCGGCTCGTTCATCATCGGGGTGTCCTATGTCTCGCGCTGGTTCCCGCCCGGACGGCAGGGCACCGCGCTGGGCATCTTCGGGGTGGGCAACGCGGGCGCCGCGGTGACCAGCTTTGCCGCCCCCTTCCTGCTGATGGCGCTGGGCTGGGAGGGCACGGCACGGGTCTATGCGCTGGTGCTGGCGGCCACGGCAGTGCTGTTCTACCTGCTGGCCAGAACCGACCCTGAACAGGCCCGCCAGCGCGAATCGGGCGCTCCGCGACGGACCCTGAAAAGCCAGCTGGCGCCGCTGAAGCTGGCGCAGGTGTGGCGCTTCTCCCTGCATTACTTCTTCGTCTTCGGCGGCTTCGTGGCGCTCGCCTCCTTCCTGCCGCGCTTCTACATGGGGGCCTACGGGCTCGATCTGACCGCTGCCGGCGTGCTGACCGGCGTCTTCGCCCTGCCCGGCTCGCTGTTTCGCGCCTATGGCGGCTGGCTGTCGGACCGCATCGGCGCGCGCCGGGTGCTTTATCTGACCTTCGCGGTCTCGCTGAGCGCCCTGGTGGTGATGGCCTTCCCCGGCGGGCAGGTGACGCTGAGCGGCATCAGCGGCCCGGTCAACTATGAATTCGGCGTCCCCCTCTACCTCTTCGTCTTCCTGACGGTGGTTCTGGGCTTCGTGATGAGCCTCGGCAAGGCCGCCGTCTACAAGCACATCCCCGTCTACTATCCCCATCACGTGGGCGCCGTGGGCGGCCTGGTGGGGATGATCGGGGGGCTGGGCGGCTTCTTCCTGCCGATCGCCTTCGGCGTGCTGCTCGATGTCACCGGCATCTGGACATCGCCCTTCCTGATGATGCTGGCCCTGGTCGCCGCCACCACCGTGTGGATGCATCTCGCCATCCGCCGGATGGAGCGCGGCGCCCCGGCCCAAGGGGCCCTGGAGGCCTGATCGGAGGAAGGGGCGAGGGCCGCAGCCCGGCAGGGCAGATCTCCCCGCAAACCGCCAGCCCAGGCCACGGCGGGCCGGCTTTCGAAGGTGCTGTCGATGATGGAGGGGCCGGATATCCCGGCAGGCAGTCAACCCTGCCTTTCAGCCTTGCATGGCGAAATCGCGAAGGGCGGGCGTGAGGGCCGGATCACTCGCGGGTGACGCTGCACGAATAACCGGTGTCGTCGTCCGTAACCGTCAGGCGCACAAAGAAATGATCGCCCTCGCGGGCGTTCAGCGTCACGGTTCCGATGATCTTTTCCTCATCCGGGCCGATGGTGAATACCCCCTTCTGGGTGACACTGGAAATCCCCGCCGGCCCTGTCTTGTTGACGATAAAACCGTAGCTGCCGGTGGTCTTGTGATCCGACCAGACGATCCCCAGGAAGTCGATGGCATCGCCACGCTTGCGCTGCTGTATCTCGCATTGCAGGTCATTTGTTATTGTTTCATTCATCTTCTGGGCCTCTGCCGGAATTGTTGAGTAGACGATGGCGCCAAGCAGCACGGATAGAAAACCCCCCATCCACTTTTCCAGTCTCTCGCTCCGGGCCGCCGGCATCGTGTAACTCCTCACGGTCACTTGCTGGCCTCATGTTTCCGCCC
>JALSGY010000003.1 GCA_026982515.1 Paracoccaceae bacterium | reverse complement strand
CCCAGCGCGGTCTGGAGATCCTCGGCCAGTATACCGCCGGTGATGACCTGATGCAGATGTGCTATGCCTTCGAGCTTCTTTCCGGCGCCCGGCCCACCGCGGCCCGGATTGCCGAGGTCTTTTCCCGGGTCGAGGAGGTGGCGGCCGACGGCTGGGCCTGCTGGGCCTATTCCAACCATGACGTGGAACGCCATGTCTCGCGCTGGGAACTGTCCGACTCTTCCGAGCGCGCCTTCGCCACGCTGCTGATGTGCCTGCGCGGCTCTGCCTGCATCTACCAGGGCGAAGAGCTGGGCCTGCCCCAGGCTCAGCTGTCCTTCACCGACCTGCAGGATCCCTACGGCCTGGAATTCTGGCCCGAATTCAAGGGCCGCGACGGCTGCCGCACGCCGATGGTCTGGGACGGCACACAGCGCAATGGCGGCTTTTCCGAGGCCAGCCGCACCTGGCTGCCGGTGGCGTCCGAACACCTGTCCCGCTCGGTCGCCGCCGCCGAGGCCGACCCGGCCTCGCTTCTGCATCACTACCGCCGGGCGATCAGCTTCCGCCATGCCCACCCCGCGCTGCGCAGCGGCGCGCTTTCGCAGATGGCGGCCGAAGGGCCGGTGCTGCGGTTCCTTCGCGAACACCGCGAGGAGCGCATCTTCTGTGCTTTCAACCTCGGCGAGGAGCCGGCCGAAACCGCCATGCCGGCCGGGCGGTGGGTGCAGATCGGGGCCGAGCTGAACAGCGCCCATGCGGGCGCGGACGGTATCGTGCGGCTGGGGCCGTGGCAGGCCTGCCTGGCGCGGGACATCGGGCGCGGATGAGGGAGCTTTCGCAATGGCCGAACTGAAGCTGAAGGACGTCGGCAAGAGCTATGGCACGGTGGAGGTGCTGAAGGACATCAACCTCGACATCGCCACCGGGGAGCTGGTGGTGTTCGTCGGGCCTTCGGGCTGCGGCAAGTCCACGCTCCTGCGGATGATCGCGGGGCTGGAGAAGATCACCGCCGGCACGCTGGAGATCGACGGGCAGGTGGTCAACGATGTTCCCCCCGCCCAGCGCGGGATCGCCATGGTGTTCCAGTCCTATGCGCTCTATCCGCACATGACGGTGCGCGACAACATGAGCTTCGCCCTGAAGATCGCCCGCAAGTCCAGGGCCGAGATCGAGGCGGCGGTGAACCGGGCGGCCGAGATCCTCCAGCTCACCCCCTATCTCGACCGCCTGCCCAAGGAGCTTTCGGGCGGCCAGCGCCAGCGGGTGGCGATCGGGCGCTCGATCGTGCGCGACCCGAAGGTCTATCTGTTCGACGAGCCGCTTTCCAACCTCGACGCGGCGCTGCGGGTGGCAACCCGGATCGAGATCGCCCAACTCAAGGAGAGCATGCCCGGCAGCACGATGGTCTATGTCACCCATGACCAGGTCGAGGCGATGACGCTCGCCTCGCGCATCGTGGTGCTGGCCGACAAGGGGATCGCCCAGGTGGGCCCGCCGCTGGAACTCTACGAGCGACCCCGCAACGAATTCGTGGCGCGCTTCATAGGATCGCCGGCCATGAATCTGTTTGCCGGCGAGATCGTCGAGACCGGCCCCACCACCACCGTGCGGCTGGAAAACGGCGGCACGGCGGTTTCCGGCGTGCCCACCGGGGAGGGCGACAGGGGCATGAAGGTGAACGTGGGCATCCGCCCCGAAGACCTGACCCTGACCGACGGCCCGGCCGTTCATGTGGGCGAGGTGGACATGATCGAGGCGCTTGGCGAGGTGACGCAGCTGCATTTCCTCGCCCCGGACGGCGAGATCGCGGTGATCGCCAAGCTGCCCGGCATCCGCTCCGGCCTGCGCGGTCAGACGGTGCGGCTGAGCGCCGATCCGGCCAAGGTACACCTTTTCGCAAACGGCCGGTCACTGCTTTACCGATAGCCACGGCCATTTCGGGCCGTGGCGTTCTTTCAGCCCCCGCCGGGTGGCCTCACAGGAGGCTCGGCAGCCACAGCACGATGCCGGGGAAGGCGATCAGCACCAGCACGGTGGCCACGTCGGCGATGAAGAAGGGCGAGGCGCCGCGGAACACGTCCTGCACCGAGATCGGCAGCCGGTTCTGCTGCGCCACCCCCGCCACCACGTAGCAGTTGAGCCCGATCGGCGGCGTGATCAGGCACAGTTCCGCCATCTTGACCACGATGATGCCGAACCAGATGGCCACCTCCTCGGCGCTCATGCCAAGGGCCGAGGCCTCGCGGGTGACGTCGGGCCCGCCGTTGAGCGCGATGATCGCCGGGTAGGTCACCGGCAGGGTGAGAATCAGCATGCCGATCGCGTCCATGAACATCCCCAGCACCACATAGGCTCCGAGGATCATGAACAGGGTGATGTAGGGCGATTGTTCCAGCCCGCCGATGAACTCGGCGAAGGCCTCGGGCAGGTTGGCGAAGCCCAGGAAGCGCACGAAGATCAGCACCCCCCAGATCATCGTGAAGATCATCACCGTCAGCTTCGCCGCTTCCATCAGCGCGCCCTTCAGCTGTTGCCAGCGCATCCCCTGCCACAGCGCCATCAGCAGCACCGTGAAGGCCCCCAGCGCGCCGGCTTCGGTGGGCGTGGCCCAGCCGAAATAGATGGAGTAGATGATGATGAAGATCACCACCGCGATCGGTGCCGTGCCCGGCAGCGAGGCGAATTTCTCGCGCCAGGTGAAGCCGCCCACGGGGGGGCCGAGGTTCTTGCGGAACCTGGCCAGCCCGACGATCAGCCCGGCATAGATCAGCGCCGATACCGCGCCGGGCAGGAAGCCCGCCAGCAGCAGCTTGCCCACCGACTGCTCGACGATGATCGCGTAGATCACCAGGATCGCCGAAGGCGGGATCAGCGAGGCCAGCGTGCCCCCGGCCGCCACCACCCCGGCCGCGAAGCGCTTGTCGTAACCGACCCGCAGCATCTCGGGGATGGCGATGCGGGCGAACACGGCGGAGGTGGCCACCGAGGCCCCCGAGACGGCGGCAAAGCCCGCGGTCGCGAAGACCGTCGCCACCCCCATGCCGCCGGGCAGCCAGCCCACCCATCGCTTGGCCGCCTCGAACAGGTAGCGCGTGAGTCCGGCATAGAAGGCCAGATAGCCGATCAGGATGAAGGTCGGGATCAGAGAGAGTGCGTAAGTTGTCGATTTGGAGTGCGGGATCTGCCCCACCAGCTTCATCGCGGTGATCAGGCCGCGGTCGAAGCCCTGCTTCTGCATGAAGAACAGCGCCAGTCCCAGAAAGCCGATGAAAGCGGTGGCGAAGGCCACCCGCACCCCGATCAGCACCAGGATCACGAGAACGCCGCTGAGCCAGAGGGACAGGTTGAAGATATCGACCCCGGCAAGCAGGGCCTTCATGTCGATGATGCTATCCATTCCGGTCCTCGACGACTTTGGCCTCGTGCATGGCCTGTTCGGCCGGGTCCTCCGGCAGCGGCACCGCCACCGGGCGTTCGGGGTTCAGCCGGATCGCACGGCCATAGGCCCACAGCTGCAGCGCCAGGCGCACCCACAGCAGGGTCATGGAAAAGGCGACGATCGCCTTGCCGGGCCATATCGGCAGCGAAATGTCGATGGTGCTGTCGCGTGACCACATCGGGCTGTTCAGGTCGAAGCTGCGGTCGAAGTGATAATAGGTGCCGTAGATCAGCGCCGTGGTCAGGATCAGCATGAACAGCACCGAAAGGAACTCGGCCAGCCACAGCAGCCGGCCGCGCAGCGCGGTGACCACGATGTCCATGCGGATGTGTCCGCCCTCGCGCTGGCAGTAGGACAGGCCGAGAAAGGCGAAGACCACCATGAACTGTTCTGTCCAGTCCACGTAGCCCGGCACGGGCGAAGCCAGAAACTTGCGCCCCAGCACATTGGCCACCGCCAGCAGCACCAGGAAGAAGATGACGATCCCGGAAACCAGGTTGAGGAAGCTTTCCAGCTTGTAGACCTGACGGTCGAACCACGAAAGGCGGCTTTCGTCGGTCAGGACGGAAGATGATGACATGGGTTGGAATCCCGATGGTCCCGGCCCGGCGATCGCCGGGCCGGGGGCTGGGTTGGATCAGTTGCCCGAACGGGCCTTTTCGAGGGTGGCCATCACCAGATCATAGAGTTCCTGACCGGGGATGCCCTGGGCCTCCATGTCGGCGATCCACTTGTCGCGGATCGGGTCGGCCGCCTTGGCGCGGAACTCGGCGATCACCGATTCGTCGAGGCGCACGCGCTGCACGTTCTTCTCATCGAGGATCGCATCCCACTTCTCGAGCAGTTTCTTGTAGTTTTCTACGTAATAGTCGACGGCCTCGGGAACGGCCTCGTCAAGCACCTTGCGCAGATCATCGGGCAGCGCCTCGTAGGCGTCGGTGTTGACCACCACCGGGCAGTTCACGGTGCCCGGGTTGAGGTTCTCCGTCCACCAGTCGGCGATGTCGATGGTACGGAAGGCCAGATGCGCATGCTGGGCGAAGGCCACCGTATCGACCACGCCCGATTCCATGGCGTTGTAGGCTTCGGTTGCGGTCACCGAGGTGGGCACGGCGCCCACCGCCCTGAAGGCCTCGCCGATCCCGCCGGTGGCGCGCACCCGCATGCCTTTGAAGTCTTCCAGCGTCTCGGGCGGCTCGCCGGTGCCCACGAGGTTGTACTGGGGCATCGGCGAGGGCATCAGCAGCTTTGCGTTCCAGCGCCCCAGATCGGCCTGCACCGCGGGGTTGTTGTAGACGGCGGTGGAAACGGCCACCTCTTCCTCCAGCGTGTTCACGCCCAGGAAGGGCAGTTCCAGCACCGTGATGGTGGGGTTCTTGTCGCGGTGGTAGCCGGCGCAGAACTGGGCCATCTCGAAGGCGCCGATGGAGATGCCGTCGAGGTTTTCCTTGTTCTTGGACAGCCCGCCATAGCTGATGTTGAGCTTGAACTGGCCGTTGGTGCGCTCGTCCAGCAGCTCGGCCAGCCGCTCGACATGTTCGGTGAAGGCCCGGCGCTTGCCCCACAGCGAGACGTTCCATTCCACGGACTGCGCCGCGGCCTCTCCGGCCAGCGCAACGGCCGCAGCAGTCAGCATGGCCTTGCCAATCAGGTGTTTCATGATGTCCTCCCAGACGGTGTTTTTCAGTCGTGGCCGTACCCTAGCAAGTAAGGATTTGACATCAATGCCAAATTGATCTTTCGTTCAATTCCTCGCCCCTGATGCCTTAAATTTGAGCACGCAAGCCATGCCCGCACCCGAAAATCCGCTCAGAATCGCGCTGGCCGCAAACAGGATGCAGCTTGGCGCATGGGTGGGGCTGCGCAGCCCCGAAGCGGCGGAAATCGCCGCGCTGGCCGGGTTCGACTGGTGCCTGCTCGATGGCGAGCACGGCCCGTGGGACGTCTCCGCGATTCGCGACCAGATCCTGGCGGTGAGTGCCGCCGGCGCCCATCCGGTGGTCCGGGTGCCCGAGGGCCGTGCATGGATGATCAAGCAGGTGCTCGACATGGGCGCGCAATCGATTCTGGTGCCGATGGTGAACTCCGGCGAAGAGGCCGCGGCCATGGCCCGTGCCATGCGCTACCCGCCGCAGGGGATGCGCGGCATGGCCGCACCGGTGGTGCGCGCCTCGGCCTTCGGCGCAATCCCCGACTACGCCGCCACCGCCAACGCGCAGATCTGTCTGCTGGTGCAGGCCGAAACCCGCGCCGCGCTGGAAAACATCGACGCCATCGCGGCCACCGAAGGGGTGGATGGCATCTTCATCGGCCCCGCCGACCTTTCCGCCGACATGGGGTTCGACGGCGAGTTGGGTGCGCCCGAGCTCGACGAGGCCATCGAACACATGATTTCCCGCATCCGCGCTGCCGGCAAGGCCGCGGGGATCCTGGCTCTCGACGAGGGACGCATGGCCCGCTACGCGCAGCTGGGGGTACGTTTCATGGGGGTGGCAAGCGATATCGTGGCGCTGTCCGGGGCGCTGCGCACCACGGCCACGCGCATGCGTGCCCTGCTCGACGAGGAGAAGAACTGAGATGACGGGAAAGGCGATGCCGCGGCAGGGGCTGTGGCGCAATACCCCGCCGGCGCTCTTTCCGCCGGTCCTGGGGCTGCTGGGGCTGGGGCATGGCTGGCGACGGGCGGTCGAGGTGTTTTCCTTCCCCGCCGGCCCGGTGGAGCTGTTCCTCGGCGCCGTATCCCTGCTTTTCCTCTTTCTTCTGGTGGCTTACGCGGCGAAGGTGATCCGCCGCCCGGCGGTGGTGATCGAAGACATGCGCATCCTGCCGGGGCGCGCCGGGCTGGCGACCATCGGCATGGCGATGATGCTGCTGGCGGTGGTGGCGCTGCCCTATTCGCGGCCGCTGGCCGCGGCCATCGTGGCACTGGCGGTGCTGGTGCATGGCGCGGTGGTACTGGTGGCGCTGAAGGTGCTGTGGCGCGCCCCGCTGCCCCAGCGCCGCATGACCCCGGTCTGGCACCTGATCTTCGTGGGGCTCATCGTCGCCCCGATCGCCGCGATCCCGCTCGGCTGGTCGGCGTTTTCCGAATGGGTGCTGATCCTCACCACCGCCGCGGCAATCACCATCTGGGCCGGCTCGGCGGTGGGGCTGGCGCGCGCCGCGGTGCCGGCGCCGCTGCGCCCGACGCTGGCGATCCACCTCTCGCCGCTTTGCCTGATCGGCATGAACCTCTATCTGGCCGGGGCGGTGCAGGCATCGCTGTGGGTGGGATATGCGGCGATTGCCGGGGCAGGGGTGCTGCTGGCGCGCGCCCGCTGGCTGACGGCCACGGGCTTCAGCCCGCTGTGGGGGGCGTTCACCTTCCCGCTGGCCGCCTTCGCCGTGCACATGCTGATGCTGGCGGCCAGCTATGGCGGCGTCTTCCGGCTGATCGGCGGGGCGGCGCTGATCGGCGGCACGCTGCTCATTCCGGCGATCGCCTGGCGGGTGCTCAAGATGTGGGGCTCGGGCATGCTGGCCATCAAGACCAACGCGGCCAGCGTCTGAGGCCCATTTGGGCTTTTCTTTCCCGCTGTCACGTGAAATAGGGAGGCGCCAAACGAAGAACTCCAAGGAGAACCCGGATGGAGATTCGCGAGGCCCTCACCTTCGATGACGTGCTGCTGGTTCCGGCGGCCTCCTCGGTTCTGCCCTCGACGGCAGACACCTCCACCCATGTCACCCGTTCGATCCG
>JALSGY010000002.1 GCA_026982515.1 Paracoccaceae bacterium | reverse complement strand
GCAACATGCCCATCAGATGCATGGTGCCGAAGGGCATGTCCACGCAGATCGCCTCGCAGCCGATCTCTGCCAGGGTTGCGGTGATCTGTTCGATCGCCTCCCGGTTTGTCCGATGGCCGCGGCCGATGAGCGCGGTGCGCTCGTCCAGCCACATCAGATCGGCACCCTCGAAAGTGGCTCCGCCGGTCAGGCTGCGCAGGATCGGCACGCCCAGATCGGCCAGCCGCCGGGCCACGGCGCGTTCCTCTCCGGCCCGGGCCTGGCCTGCGGGCCGGGCCACAATAGCCCCCTGCGGCGTCATGACGAACAGATCGGCGCAGAACATCTGGTTGGGCGAGGGTTCTTTCTCCGGGGCGACCGGATGCACCTCGACCCCCTGATCCTCATAGGCCTTGCGGATGGCCTCATGCTGGGCGCGGGCGCGGGGCAGGTCCAGCGGGGCAAGCATCAGCGCCTTCTCCGGGTCCTCGGCGGCGGCGGCCAGTTCGGGGCCTGGCGGATGCATCAGCACGGCGCGCAGCGGCGCGTGTTCGCTGGCGACCCGAAAGGGGGCCCACAAGGAGCCGATCTCCGCCTCGTGCCTGGCCGCCCGGGCGACCCAGCCCTCGCCGCCATAGGCCGCCTTGCCGAAACTGTTGTCGTCGGGCGTATCCCCGCTTGCCATTGGCCCTTCCTCCGGCAACTCTGTCACCATCGCCATATTGGTGCGGCGCACCCGCCTGCGCAAGCGCGCCGCCAATTCCGGAGTTCTCATGGCCAGACGCCCCAATATCGTGCTGTTCATGACCGACAACCAGCCCGCCGAGCTGCTGGGCTGCTACGGCAATGACGAGATCTTCACTCCGCATCTCGATGCCTTGGCGGCAGAGGGGTTTCTTTTTGAAAACGCCTTTTGCGTCAATGGTATGTGTTCGCCCTGCCGGGCCTCGGTGATGACCGGGCTGATGCCTTCGCAGCACGGGATCCACACCTGGATCGACGACCGCCTGCGCCATCTCTGGCCTCCGGGCTGGAGTCCGCTGGACAGCTTTCGCACCCTGCCCGAGGTGCTGGCCGGGCATGGCTACCGCACCGCGCTGGTCGGCAAGTATCACATGGGCGCGCCGGAGGCACCGCAGATCGGCTTTCAGCACTGGGTCACCAACCCGCACGGCCATGTCACCGATTTCTGGAACGGCACCTATATCGAAAACGGCAGGACCCGCCACTACCCCGGCCACAGCGTGGACTATTTCACCGACAAGGCCATCGAATACCTTGAAAACGCCTCCTCGCGAGAGCCCTTCTTCCTGTTCGTGCCCTACAACGCCCCCTACGGCCACTGGCCGGCGCTCAAGGGGCGGGCGAAGAACCGGTTTCGCGATCTCTACGATACGGCCGACATGCACTCCATCCCGCGCGAGGGGCTGCATGAAAACGCCATCGCGCGGTTCTTGCGCAAGGTGTCCGACAGCGTGGGCGGGGTCGATCACAGTTCCGAGCTGCGTATTCCGAACGATCTGGAGACCCTGCGCAACTACTTCTCCGAGATGAGCATGGTGGATGACGGGGTGGGGCGGGTTCTGGCCGCGCTCAGGCGGCTGGGGATCCATGACGATACGCTGATCGTCTACACCACCGATCACGGGTTTTCCCTTGGCCATCACGGCATCTGGGGCCATTCGCAGGCCACTCTGCCGGCCCATGCGCATCGGGAAAGCTTCTCGATACCGCTGATCTTCCGCCATGGTGGGCGGTTCTCCATCAGGCGCGAGGCCCACCACGTGAGCCAGATCGATCTCTTCCCCACCCTGCTGGAACTGGCAGGCATCGAACCGGATGGCCACAACCCCCGCTCGCCGGCGCACAGCTTTGCTCCGGTGCTGAGGGGCGGGCGCTTCGGGACCCCCGACGAGGTGTATCTGGAGCAGGAGGAAACCCGCGCCATCCGCACCCCCGACTGGCTGTTCAAGCGCCGTTTCCAGGGCGCGCCGATCCCGCCCTATCCCGATGAGCTGTACGATCTGAGAAACGATCCGCAGGAGAAGGTGAACCTGGCTGGCAAGCGGGAATTCGCCGCCGTGGAGGCCGAACTTGCCGGGCGGATCGAGGCCTTCTTCGCCCGCCACTCGGCCCCGCGATACGATCTGTGGCAGGGCGGTGCGCCGCAATCGAACTCGGACAAGCCGTGGCTGTGGCGTCAGGCCTGGGGCGAGGCATGGGCGCCGGGCTTCGAAGCGGGGTAGGGCACTGGATCTGACAGTCGCCCGGCCCGGGCCGCCGTGCAGCCCGGGGCTGCGGGCCGGATCCGTCGCAGAGGTTTCAGGAAGCAGGCTGCGGGGCCGGGGAGCGGTTGCCCTCGCAAATCCTGACGATCTCTTCCACCGTCGCGCCGCAGGGGGTGGCAAGGCCGCCGTGAAACGCCTCCCAGGGGCCGGCATAGCCATCGCGATAGGCCACGATCACCTGCACCCCCAGCGAGAGTGCCTTCTCGATGGCGCCGCGAAACCCCTGGCCCTCGCTTTCCGAGCGCCCGAAACGGTTGACGATCAGCACGTCCGTCTCATCCGAAAGCTCGCGCTCCAGCTTCACGGACAGCTCGGTCAGCGCCTGCCAGTCGAGGTGGCAGCCCCGGGCCTGCGTGCCTCGGTCTTCGGAGATGCGGGTCAGCTGCCCGGTGGCAAGATCGCGCAGGCGCATCTCGCGGCAGGCGCAATCGTCCGTCCGCTGCCCGTTTTCCTGAACCAGGCCGGCCACGCGAAAGCCCCGGCGCGTCAGTTCTTCCGCCGCACGGGCCAGCACCGCGTCGATGGCCTGCCCGCTTGCGAAATGCACCCCGACAAGGGGCATCGCCTGAATCTCGGGGTCGCTTTCCGGCATGCTCATGGCTTTCGTGGTCCTCATGGTTTTCCGGCGGGCGGGCCGTCCGGGCCTTCACCCGGGCACCCGGCCCGCACCCGAAGCCCATGAAACCCCGTTTCGGGCGCGAATTCCAGTCTCTTGAGCCTCAAGCCCCTGCAGCACGTTCAGGGCCACGCCACGGGCGCGCTCCAGGCAATTGGTGACCGAAACCCCGTCCAGATAGTTCCCCGTCAGGAAAAGCCCGGGCAGGCGCAGATGAGCCTGTTCGATGACGGCCCGCCGGGCGACATGGCCGAGGTCGTATTGCGGCAGGCCGAGCGGCCAGTGCCGGACACGGGCCACGGCCGGCTCGCCGGCGATCGAGAGGGTTTGCGCCAGTTCCCGGTGCACGGCGCGGGCAAGCTCGCTGGCCGGCAGCCGCGCCAGGGCGGGGTTGCGCGCCCCGCCCACGTAGCACGAAAGCGCCACATGGCCATGCGGAGCGCGGCCCTCGAACATGGTGGACTGGAACTGCACGCCGGAAATGATCTGCCCCTCGGCGCGGGTCGTCAGATAGCCAAGCCCGTCAAGCGGGTGATCCACCTGGGCACGCCGGTAGCCCAGGAACACCACCGCAACCGGGGGCGAGGCGACGCCGGAAAGGGCCTCGGCGCCCTGCGGATCGGCGGCCTCGAGCAGGGCCGCCGCCACATGCGGCTGCACCGCAAGAACCACCGCCCGGCAGCGCAGGGTACCATCTCGCGCCGTGGTGACGGCAAAGCCGCCGGGGACGCGGCGGATTGTGGATACCGCCACCCCGGTGGTGATGCGCCCGGCCAGCCGCCGCGCCAGCATCCGGGGCAGGGTGGCGATCCCCTCGCGCCAGGAAAACAGCCTCCGGCCCGGCTCGCGCCCTCGCCTGGCCGCCAGCGCCCCGCGAAGCACCGAGCCGAAGCGCCGTTCCATCTCGACCAGCTTCGGAAAGGCGGCCTCGACCGACAGGGCGCGCGAATCTCCCATGAAGACCCCGGCCACCATCGGCTCCATTACCTTTCGTGCGAACTCGTGGCCGAAACGGCGGGTGATGAAGGCCTGCACGCTTTCCTCGCCCGCATCGCGCCGGGGCGGGCGCAGCACCTCCGCCAGCAAGGACAGCCGTCCGCGAAGCGACAGATAGGGCGAAAGAAGAAAGCCCGCCCTGTGCAGGGTAATGGCGTGCAGCGCGCCGCCGTCGCGCAGATAGCGCCGTCGTACCCCGGCGCCCAGGTCGATGGCGCAATCGGTCAGCCCCAGCGTGGCGAGCCGCTCCATCGCGCCGCGCTGGGCGGCATTCATGGTGGTGGGGCCGTGTTCCATCAGGAAGCTGCCGAAACGCTGCGAACAGGCCTTGCCGCCTATCGTGGCATGGCGCTCCAGCACCTGCACATCGCAGCCCCGGGCGGCCAGTTCCTCGGCCACGGCGAGGCCGGAAACCCCGGCGCCTATGACGGCCACGTCGGGGCTCATTTGCCTGCCCGCGTCCCGGGCGGGGGCATGGGCGGCGCTCCATCGCCGAAGCGCTGCCGCCTGAGCCTGTCGAGATCTCCGGCGGTAACCGTCAGCCGCCCTTGGCTGCGCACGTGGTCCTCGGCGCGCCGGCGCACCATGCGCCGCACGAAGCCCGGCACCCGCGCCATCCAGCAGGAACTCAAACGCCGCACCGTCAAGGTCAGGGTGTTTCCGAACGAAGAATCACTGGAACGCCTCGTGAGCGCCGTGCTGGTCGAGATCGACGAGCGCTGGGCCGTCGACACGAAGGCCTACATCAAATGGGAATGCCAGGATGCCTGATCAGCCCAAATCCGAATTTCCAGACAGCAGGTTGCGTAATCCCCGGGCGCGCACCGTGGCCTGGAAAGGTCTCTCGGGCCAGGCCTATCGCGCGCTCAGCCATGCCTCCGACCTGGCAAAGAAGCAGGCGCTGGAAAAGCTCGCCTCCTTCGTGTTCGAATGCCGCCGCCGCCAGAAGGGGCTGGACCGGAAACATGTGGAGATCCCGATCCGCCGGCGCGACCTGGCCGAGTATCTGGGCATGCAGCCTGAAACCGTCAGCCGCTGTTTCAGGGATCTCGAAGAGCGCGCCATCATCAAGGTCTCCGATCTGTCGGTGATCCGGATCCTCGAGCTGCCTGCTCTGCGGCGCATCGCTAACGGAGACCGCGTGCTCCAGGCCCTCGG
The DNA here is from genome assembly GCA_026982515.1 of Paracoccaceae bacterium. Classification (GTDB taxonomy): domain Bacteria; phylum Pseudomonadota; class Alphaproteobacteria; order Rhodobacterales; family Rhodobacteraceae; genus S012-89. The sequence goes on along the minus strand of JALSGY010000002.1, from coordinate 2,136 downwards.
CCAGGTGCCGGACCCGGTGTTCAAGATCGTGACGAAAGGGGCCTGAATGGCCATGGAAACCGGCGTCCTGCTGGTCAATGTCGGCACGCCGGAGGATCTCTCGCTTCGCTCGGTGCGCCGCTACTTGCGGGCCTTTCTCTCCGATCGCCGGATCATCGATCGCGGCGGCCCGCTGTGGTGGTTGATACTTAACGGCCTCATTATCCCCCGCCGGGCGAAGAAATCGCGCCACGCCTATTCGCTGATCTGGAACGAAGAGCGGGGCGAATCCCCCCTGCGCACGCTCACCCGCGCCCAGGCCGAAAAGCTGCAGGATGCCTTTTCGGGGGAAGGGGGGCTCGTGGTGGACTGGGCGATGCGCTACGGCTTGCCCGCGATCGGGGAAGGGATCGCCCGCCTCGTCGCCCGGGGCTGCGGGCGGATCCTGGTCTTTCCGCTCTATCCGCAATACGCCACCGCCACCACCGAATCGGTGATCGACGAGCTGAACGAGGCGCTTGCCGCCCTGCCGGCGCCGCCGCCCGAGGTTCGCATCGTGCCGCCCTATTACGACGATCCCGCCTATGTGGGCGCGCTGGCCGAGAGCATCCGCCGCCACCGCGAAAGGCTGGCGTGGGAGCCCGAGGTCTGGCTGGCCTCCTTCCATGGCCTGCCGCGGGCCGTCATCGAGGCCGGTGATCCCTACGAGGCGCAGTGCAACATCACCGTGAACCTGCTGCGCACCGCGCTGGGGCAGGATGCGCGCACCATGCCGCTGGTCTACCAGTCGCGCGGGCGCGGCGGAGAGTGGCTGGGCCCCGAACTGGAGCCCACCCTGGGGCGGCTGGCCGGCGAGGGGGTGAGGGATGTGGCCGTCATCTGCCCCGGGTTTGCCACCGACTGCATCGAGACGCTGGAAGAGGTGGGCCTGCGCGCCGCCGGGGCCTTCCGCCAGGCGGGGGGGCGGAACTTCTCTCTCGTGCCCTGCCTCAACGACAGCCCCGACGCCATCGCCCTGCTGCGCTGGCAGGTTGCAAAGGCCCTGGCTCAGAACGAGTAGCGCATCGAGACCGAGAGATAGTCGTCGCTTTGCACCGCGGTGATCGGGTCGGGGAAGGTGCCGCCTTCCATGAACCGCCCCGTCACCTCCAGCAGCCAGTCCTCGCCCAGCCGCCGCTGGCCCTCGATCATGAAGACCCGCGCATCCGTCCTGCGATCGATCAGCGCCCCGGCCAGCAGGCTGGTGCTGCCGATGTCGTTGAGCGACAGCCGCGCACCGAGGAACAGGTCGTTGTCGTAAATCGTGGCCGGGGCCAGCGCCTTGTCGCGGTTGTCGTAGTTCCACTCGGCGATCAGCCCCAGATCGGCGCCGCTGCCGCCGATCCCGTAGATGCTCCACTCGAACCCGGCCGTCACCGCCTGAAAGCGCGGCCCCTGCCCGGTGCGTTCGATTGCCTCGAGCTTCCAGAGCCAGTCGCCTGAGGTGTACTGCACATCGAGACCGGTCTGGGTGATCTGATCATAGCGAGGCACGAAGGAGGGCCCGGCCGGGACAAGGATCGGCTCACGGCTGGTGCCCTTGAAATATGACAGCCCCAGATCCCAGTCGCCGATGCTCTGGCTCCAGCGCAGAGCATAGTCCACGTGTTTCCGGCCTTCGGGCGCGGTATAGACGGGCGCCCCGATCGGTGCCGGTCCGGCCAGCCGGGCGCCGAAGGCGGGATATTCGCGCGGCCGGAACCATGGCAGAACGTAGAGGCCCAGCGTTCCCCACGCGCCATAGAGGTTGAGATTGACCATCGGCTGGCCGAGCTTGGCGCCGCCGCCGATGTCTTCGAGCAGGTCGTCCTGGTTGATGATGTCCACCGGGTTGCGCGATTCCGTCACCCCCCAGAACACCTTGTCCACCCCCGCGGTCAGGCTCCAGCCATCGCCCTGGCGCAGCCAGTAGGCCTCGCGCAGGTCGAAATGGTTGCGCCCGCCCGAGGCCTCGCCCCAGCGCAGGAAGGGAGAAATGACGATCTGATCGTCGCCGCCGTTCCAGCTGTAGACGCCGCGGGCTTCGAAGCTCAGCGAGCCTTGCAGCCGGTCGGTGGTCTGGCCGGGAAAGGCGGGGCTTTCGGTGAAGTAGCGCAGCTCGCCGGTGATCGCGCCGGA
>JALSGY010000001.1 GCA_026982515.1 Paracoccaceae bacterium | reverse complement strand
ACGCCATGAAGGCGCTGGCGTTGCCGGCCTGCTCCTTCCATACCTCGGGCGGGATCGGCCTGCCGATCACGGGGCTTTGCGGCTTGTCCAGAACCTTCGCCACCTCATGCAGCAACAGCCCCTGACGAAGCGTGGCGGATATGCGGTCGGCCAGCAGGTAAAGCCGGGAGTTCTGTCCGGGAAAGAAGATCGGCAGCACGGTGGCACCGGAACGCTGAATCATCTTGGCGGTGAACGGGTTCCATTCAGCCTCGATGGCCGGCCCGAACCAGGTCTCCGAAGACGCGACCTGCCCGGCCGGGAACAGGATGATGACACCCCCCTCCTTCAGCCGCTCCATCGCCTTCTTGCGCATCTCGAGGCTGCGGCGGAAGGCATCTTCCTCATGCGGAAAAGGCACCGGCAGCATGAACTGCTTTACCTCCTGCACCCCCGACACCAGCGAGCGTGTCAGGATCAGGAAATCGTCGCGCTTGCGCCCCACCAGGGCGGCCAGGATCATCCCGTCGACAATCCCGTTGGGGTGGTTGGCAACGACGATCAGCGGCCCGGTTTCGGGGATGTTGTCGATCTGCTCGTCCGGGGTCAGCAGGTCGATGCCCATCTGCTCCAGCGCCCGGGGAAAGAACTGCACGCCATGGGGCACGCCGGCCCGCTCGAAGGCGCGAATGCGGCGCAGCAGGGTGATCTTGCCGGTCAGCCACTCCAGCGTGCGGATGGTGATCACCTTGCGGGGATCGGTGAAGGTTCCGGCATAGGACAGGCGGCGCTTGTCATAAGGCACATAGGGCTGTGACGTCTGCGGCGTATCCGCGGGGATATCCTGGTTCGCTTCTGCCAAGCGGTTCACCCCGTTCTTCAAGCTGTGGCGTTCGACCATCTCAGGCGTCTTCGCCGAACTTGTCGGCGACGAGCGCCTCCAGGGAATCGGCCAGTTTCTCCGCCTCCGGGCCAGTGGTCACAACCTCAATAGTGCTTCCCTTCGATGCTGCCAACATCAAAAGCCCCATGATCGAGTCGCCCGAGGCGGTGAGCCCGTCCTTGCTCACCTCGGCGCTGGCGTCATGGGCCTCCACCACCTCGACCATCCTTGCCGAGGCCCGGGCATGCAGGCCCTTTTCGTTCACGATGCGAAGTTTGCGGGAACAGGTGGTACTCATGCAGCGGTCATTCCGGAGTGATGTCGAGGCTGTCAATATACTTGCGCCCGGCCGCCTTGGCATTTTCCACCGCGACCGGCACCGGCAGATGGCGGGATTTCGCCAGTTTCACCAGCATCGGCAGGTTGGCCCCGTAGATGATCTGCCGGTTGCTGCAGGAACAGGCCACCAGCGACAGGTTGGAAGGCGAGCCGCCGAACATGTCGGTGACGATGATCACCCCGTCGCCGGTATCCACGATGTCGGCGGCGGCGCAGATCTCGGCCTGCTTGGCGGCACGGTCATAATCGGCCTCGATGGAAATGGCCCGAATGCCGGATTGCTTGCCGACAACGTGCTCGACAGCGGCCAGGTATTCCCTGGCCAGACCCCCATGTGCGACGATCACGATGCCGATCACGCCATACCCTCATCCTATCCGGCCAGCGGCGCCTTGTTGCCTGCCTGACGCTCCAGTTCCCGGTGCCTTTTAGACACCTGCCATCCCGATGCTGCAAGTGCATTCGCCAGTTTTTCCGCCACCACGACCGAGCGGTGCTGCCCTCCGGTGCAGCCGAAGGCCACGGAGAGGTAGGATTTGCCCTCTTCGGAGAAAGCCGGCAGCAGCATCTCCATCAGCCCCACGACACGGTCGAAAAACTCGCCGAAGCGCTCATCGCCCTCCACATGGGCCGCAACCTGCGCATCGCGCCCGTCGAGCGGGCGCAGGCCGGCCTCCCAGTAGGGGTTGCGCAGGAAACGGCAGTCAAAGATCATGTCGACGCCGCGCGGCACACCCCGCTTGTAGGAAAACGACTGCACCGACACCGCCAGCCGGCTGCCGTCAGTGGAGCCGAACCATCTTTCGAGTTCGGCGCGCAACTCGTGCGGGGTGAGATCGGAGGTGTCGATCAGAAGGTTGGCCCGCGCCCGGATCGGACCCAGCAGGTCGAACTCCCGCTCGATCCCCAAAAGCGGCGATTCCGCGAGTGCCAGGGGGTGCCGCCGCCGGGTTTCGGAAAAGCGGCGCAGCAGCACATCGGCGTTGCAGTCGAGGTAGAGAAACTCGAACTCCAGATCGGGCCGGTGCGAGAACATGTCCACCGTTTCGATCAGTGCGTTGACCGAAAAATCCCGGTTGCGTACGTCGATCCCCAGCGCCAGGGGCCGCCCGATCGGCGGCCCCTCCAGCAGCCGCGGCGTCAGCGAGAGCGGCAGGTTGTCAATGGCCTCGAAGCCGATATCCTCAAGCGCCTTGACCGCGGTCTGGCGCCCCGCCCCCGAGGGGCCGGTGACAAGGACCAGCCGCTGGCCGCCGCCGCGCGCGGGCCCGGGGGCAGGGCCGGGGTTGTCTGGCATCCGGGGCATCAGTCGCATCTTCCTCCCTTGAGATATTGCACGACGGCTTCGGGGAAATGTCCATGCACGGGGCTGTGAAGCAGCGGAACCTCGCGCCTGAGAAAACGGGCGGTGCGGGTCGGCGGCAGGCGCTCCTCCTCCCGCTGGCCAAGATCGACGGCAAGCCGCAGAGGGGCGCAAGCCACGCATGCGGCGGCCAGGATACCGACCCCGCGGGCCTCGATCCGGCCGCGAAGCTGCGGCGGGCAGCGGGCGACGAGCCCCTCTTGCGTGACCTCAAGGATGGTGCGGTCATCGGCCACCAGCCGCGCCCCGAGCGCCATCAGCCGCAGCGCCATGGCCGACTTGCCCGAACCCGACGGCCCCATGATCAGCACGCCCGCGCCATCAAGCGCCACGCAGCTGGCGTGGATGATCTGCCGGTTGCCCTGTGGTCGGTGGATCATGCCTTTCCTCTTGCATGGCGTCCTGCCCGGTTGCGAAGAGCGCCCGCCATTGTCCTGTGCGGGGCTCAGCGCCGGGGCACAACCTCAGACCGGCAGCCCCACGACGAAACGGGCGCCCAGCGGTTCGGAGGAGATATCGGCATCCGTGGGACGGATGTTCTCGGCCCAGATCACACCGCCGTGGGCCTCCACGATCTGTTTCGAGATCGCCAGCCCCAGGCCGGAGTTGTTGCCGAACTGCCCCTCGGGGCGCGAGGTGTAGAACCGGTTGAAGATCTTGGTCAGCGCCTGGTCGGGAATCCCCGGGCCGGTATCCTCGACCACCGCCAGCACCCGGTTTTCGCGCTGCCGCGCCCAGACCCGGATTGCATCACCTTCTTCGCAGAAGGAGATCGCGTTGGTGATCAGGTTCACGAACACCTGCGCCAGGCGCGCCTCGAGGCCCTGGATGATGATCGGCTCCTTGGGAAGGTCGGAAATGAACTCGATCCCCTTTTCGGCCGCCTCCTTGCCGAGATGATCGTTGATGTTGCGGATCATCCGGGTGAGGTCGAAGGGCTCTTCCTCTTCCTTCACCAGTTCGCTGTCGAGGCGCGAGGCGTTGGAGATGTCGCTGACCAGCCGGTCGAGGCGCCGCACGTCATGTTCGATCACATCCAGCAGCTTGTTGCGCTGGTCCTCGCGCCTGGCCACCCGCAGCGTCCCCACAGCCGAGCGCAGCGAGGCCAGCGGGTTCTTGATTTCATGGGCCACGTCGGCGGCGAACTGTTCGTTCGCCTCGATCCGGTCATAAAGTGCAGAGACCATGCCGCGCAGGGCGCTCGACAGCCTGCCGATCTCGTCGGGCCGGCCGGAGAGATCAGGGATGCGCACCCGCCCGGGGCTCATCTTGCGCGAATTGCGATCACGGCCCACCTCCGCGGCGGTGGCCAGGTCGGAAAGCGGATTGGCAATCGTCGAGGCCAGCACCAAGCTGAGTCCGACGGATACGAGAATGGCGATGACGAACATCTGCAGGATCTGCTCGCGCTCGGCGCGCACCAGCTCGTCGATCTCGCCGGCCGCGCTGGTCAGCGCCACCGCCCCCACCGGGCGGCCATCGGCCATCACCGGCGTGGCGACCGAGAAGATCGTGCCGCCGCTGCCATCGACGCCGGTATTCACCTGAGTGGTGCCCGACAGGGTGGCGGGAACCAGCCCGCGCAGCTGTTCCTGAGGGTCGTAATCGGGAAGCGGCGGGCTGCCGGGGGCCAGCAGGGCCGAGATGGCCTCGAACACCGAATTGAGGAAGCCGGTGATGATGGTGCTGCGCCCGCCCTCCTTGAAACCGGCTACCGGCGCCTGCCCGGAACGGGGGCTGCCGACGGTAGTGGCCACGAGATTGCCCCTGCTGTCGAACAGGTAGACCTCGACACCGGGGTTCAGATCCAGGCCGGAGAGCGTTCCGGCCACATCCGGGCCGGCCAGGTTTGCCTGATCGGAAGCGGAAAGCCGGGCCTCCAGCACATCGGCGACCAGTTCGGCCTCGGAAACCAGCCCGCGCTCGCGCAAAGTGACGAGGCTGTCACGGAACGGGTTGAGATAGAGAACCCCGGCCACCAGGATGATCAGCGCCAGCAGGTTGAAAGTGACGATCTTGCGCGCCAGAGGCGAGCGGTTGATCGAGAACAGGCCGCGACGGGCGCGGCGGGCTCGAAGCTCCGAATCCGCCTCCGTCTGCGGGGCGATCCAATCCTCCCCGAGAACGACGTCGGTGTCCCTGGTCAGTTCCGAATCCCGCACGTCTATCCTCGACGCGAGTGTCATTATTCTTCGTTGTACCTGTACCCGATACCGTAGAGAGTCTCGATTGCAGAGAACTCCTCGTCCACCGAGCGCATCTTCTTGCGCAGCCGCTTGATGTGGCTGTCGATCGTGCGATCATCCACATAGACCTGATCGTCATAGGCCACATCCATCAGCTGATCGCGGCTTTTCACGAAGCCGGGGCGCTGGGCCAGCGCCTGCAGCAGCAGAAACTCGGTGACCGTGAGAGAGACATCCTTGCCCTTCCACGTCACGGCGTGGCGCAGCGGGTCCATGGTGAGGTTGCCGCGCACCATGACCTTGTGCTCTTCTCCATCGGGGCGCTCGCCGCTCTCGATCGCTTCCTGACGGCGCAGCAGGGCACGGATGCGTTCCACCAGAAGGCGCTGGGAAAACGGTTTCTTGACATAATCGTCGGCCCCCATGCGCAGGCCGAGCACCTCGTCGATCTCGTCATCCTTGGAGGTGAGGAAAATGACCGGCATCGAGGTTTTCTGGCGCAGCCGCTGCAGCAGATCCATCCCGTCCATGCGGGGCATCTTTATGTCCAGCACCGCCATGTCCGGCAGTTCCTTGTTGAAGGCATCGAGTGCCGCCTGTCCATCGTTGTAGGTTTCGACCTCGAAGCCCTCGGCCTCCAGAGTCATGGATACCGACGTCAGGATGTTCCTGTCGTCATCCACCAATGCTATCCTCGACATGATAAGAGGTATCCTTGTGCTGCTCTACTTGTCATTTTTTTCAGCATAATCCCGTTTCCGGCCCTTGGAATCAACTGTTAACTGCGAATCAGCCGCCCTTGCTCCCCTTATGGAACGGCAAATTCCGTAATCTTTGACTAATTTGCCTCACTTCACCGCCTCACCCGCCCGCGGCGGGGGCGGATGATTGCGCTAACTTCGGGTGGTTGCGCTAACTTCGCATGGTTGCGCTAACTTCGCGCAAGGCCCCTGTTCCCTTGGAAAATTCGCATGTTATAGCGAGGCCTCGGGGGGCGGTTTTCCTCCCTTTGCGGCATCCTCCGGGAATGCATCAACTGACAGGACCAAGACGCCAGCACTGGCACAGGAGCACGAAAACCATGACAATCGGACGGGTGAACCCGGCGTACACGCTTTCGGATCAGGGAATGACCGGGCTTGGCCAGGTCCATTACAACCTGCTTGAACCGGCGCTGATCGAACAGGCACTCAAGCGCGAAGAGGGCAGGCTGGGCCTTGGCGGCACCCTTCTTGTCAACACCGGCAGCCATACCGGGCGCTCCCCCAAGGACAAGTTCGTGGTGAAGACCGCTGCGGTCGAGCCCCACATCTGGTGGGAGAACAACCCCCCGATGGCGCCCGAGGCCTTCGACCGGCTGCATGCGGACATGCTGGAACACATGAAGGGGCGTGACTACTTCGTGCAGGATCTCTACGGCGGCGCCGATCCGACGCTGCGGCTCGATGTGCGCATGGTCACTGAACTGGCCTGGCACTCGCTGTTCATCCGCCACCTGCTGCGCCGCCCCGCCCGCGAAGAGCTCGACAGCTTCGTGCCCGAGTTCACCGTCATCAACTGCCCCTCCTTCGAGGCCGACCCCGAGCGCCACGGCTGCCGCTCGGGCACGGTGATCGCCCTCAACTTCGAGAAGAAGCTGATCCTGATCGGCGGCACCGCCTATGCCGGGGAAAACAAGAAATCCGTCTTCACCCTGCTCAACTACCTGCTGCCCGAAAAGGGCGTGATGCCGATGCACTGCTCGGCCAATCACGCGCCGGGCAACCCGGTGGACACGGCGATCTTCTTCGGCCTTTCCGGCACCGGCAAGACGACGCTCTCGGCCGATCCCTCGCGGGTGCTGATCGGCGACGACGAGCACGGCTGGTCGGAGCGCGGCACCTTCAACTTCGAAGGCGGCTGCTATGCGAAGACGATCAACCTCTCTCCCGAGGCCGAGCCCGAGATCTTCGCCACCACGAAGATGTTCGCCACCGTCATCGAGAACATGGTCTACGATCCCGATACGCTGGAAATCGACTTTTCCGATGACAGCCTGACGGCCAACACCCGCTGCGCCTATCCGCTGGAGTACATCTCCAACGCCTCGGACACCGCGCTTGGCGGGCATCCCAAGAACATCATCATGCTCACCTGTGATGCCTTCGGGGTGCTGCCCCCGATCGCCCGGCTGACCCCGGCGCAGGCCATGTATCACTTCCTGTCGGGATTCACCTCCAAGGTGGCCGGCACCGAGCAGGGCGTGACCGAGCCCCAGCCCACCTTCTCAACCTGCTTCGGCGCGCCCTTCATGCCGCGCCGGCCCGAGGTCTACGGCAACCTGCTGCGCGAGAAGATCGCCCGCCACGGCGCCACCTGCTGGCTGGTCAACACCGGCTGGACGGGCGGGGCCTACGGCACCGGGCAGAGGATGCCGATCAAGGCGACCCGCGCACTTCTGGGCGCTGCT